>CAYOBT010000401.1:0-2940 GCA_964402205.1 uncultured Anaerolineales bacterium | reverse complement strand
GAGCAATTTCTCGATAGCGTAGGCAATCATCTCGCCGGCGTCGAGGATGGCTTCTTTGAGGAGATCCGCCCCGATTTCTGGCAGGATGGCTTCGGCATCGTCTGGAACCGGACGATCGACAAGGATATCGGCAACGTTCACGAGATCCTGCTGAAGGAACCCTCGTTGGAGGGATACACGTTCCCAGAGCCGGATCTGGAGCGCAATGCGAGGCGCTATGATCGGCTCGTGGCCGAGTATGGCGACTGCTTCCGTCACGCGGGCGTCGGCTTTTCCATGTTTGAGCGCGCGTGGACGTTGCGGGGCATGGAGAATGTTCTGGCCGATATGGTGCTGCATCCTACCTTTGTGGATGAGCTGATGGACCGTATTTTGGAGTACAACCTCAAGGTCATCGACCATCTGCTGGCTTGGGACGTGGACTGCGTGCGTTTCGGTGATGACTGGGGGCAGCAGCGGGGCCTTATCATGGGGCCAAAGCATTGGCGCCGCTTTATCAAGGCCAGAGTCGCGGTGATGTACGAGCGCGTCAAGAGCGCCGGCAAGTATGTGATGCAGCACTCGTGCGGCGATGTGGACGAGCTCTTTCCGGATCTCATCGACATGGGGCTCGATATCTTTAACACGTTCCAGCCCGAGGTCATGGATGTGCAATCCATCAAGAAGGAGTTCGGAGAACACCTGACGTTCTACGGTGGCATCAGCACGCAACAGGTGCTACCTCGGGTGACGCCGGATGAGCTGCGCTGTGTGATGCGGCACATGATGAGGACCATCGGTGAGAGCGGTGGCTACATCGTCGCGCCGACCCATGCCATCCCGCGGGACGTGCCTGCGGAGAACATCGCAACGTTCATTCACGTGGTGCACCATCAATAGCCGGCTCATGACGAGCTGAGCGGGCGATGAAGACAGACGTGAGCCACGGCGAGCAGCGGCGCTCCGTCGCCGGCAGGATCTTGGTGCTGGCGGCGCTTCTGTTCCACCTGTCGCTATTGGTCTCGTGGCGCGCCGGATTCTGGAACCGCTTCACGTTTGACTCCACGGCAACGCAAGGCTGGCGGGGCTGGGACTTTTTCGCCATCCACCAGGCCGGCCACAATGTCCTCACCGGCGTGAGCGTTTACGAGAGCGACAACGAAGCTATCGACGTGGTTGTGCCGCGCTACACGCCGTACCGCTATCTGCCTTTCCCCGCCTATACATTGGGCGTTCTGTCGAACGCCGTGACACCCCTGTGGGCGTTCCGTCTGTGGACCGCGTTTATCGTGCTTGTCTGGTGGGCTTGCGCCTGGCTCTCGTACCGGCTGGGGCGTGGTCCGTCGGAGCGGGCGATCCTCGGCTCCATGTGGTTGCTCTTTACGCCTTTCTACCTCGAGATCTACCTGGGACAGTTTTCGGTGATCCAGGGCGCTTGGGTGCTGCTGATGCTCTTGGCTCTTTCGGGACGGCAGCCAGCCTGGCTGCTCGATGCAAGCTGGGCCACAAGCCTGATCTGGAAGCAGAACACGGCGTTGTTGACGCCGGCGCTGCTCCGTGACCGAAAGTGGCGTGCTCTCGTCGTGGGCGCCGGGGCCGTCCTGCTCACGTCCGTGCCCTACTTTGCGCAGTATCCAGACAGTATCTGGCAATTCGCGGGCAACCTAGTGTCGGGTGCCCCATCGCCTCAGCTCGGAAACCTTGGGGTTCGTCAGCTCCTCTACAGCATCATTTCGGCTATGTGGCCATCGCTGCCTGCCGCTGTACATGCCTCGGTCCAGAGCGTGTGGGTCATCGCAGTGCTGGGTGCGGGGTTGGCGGTTACCTTTGCCGGGAAGCGGAAGGATCCCGTACTGGCGACGTGCTTCTGGTTTACCACTTACTTTCTCGTATATCATCACGTCTGGGAGCACCACTATGTGATGCTGCTGCCCGTGTTCGTCATGATGTATCATCGCTACCGTTCGCCCTGGGTGCTGATCGCCTATGGGATGGTGGCTCTCTGGACGCCCTATGCGTTGATCGACCCGGGCGGAATGGCGAGCTATCACGCCCCGATGCGCTGGACCCCCTTGGATCCTCCTGGGTTGGATGTTCTCTATCATGCCAGCAAGGCCGCGCCGGCGTTGGGCTTGTGGATCGGGCAAGCGTGGCTGCTTGGCCTCCCTAGACAAGCCGACTTCCGGTGATCGGCTTCCTACGATACGTCGTCGATCCCGCCTATCTCTATGCGATGGAGCCCTCCGCGGCGTGGCGCTGGTCTGGTCTTTTGCTTGCTAGCGCCGCCTTTTGCATCGCGGTTGCGATGGGCATCGCCGTTGGGCTGAGGCGCCATCGGCAGGATATTCGCTGGTGGGGCTGGGTGAGCGTGGCCTCGTGGACGGCGGCCGGTGTGCATACGCTGGCCAGGCCACTGCTCTCCGGCTTGGCCTCTGCGCGGGTGTATGCAGCCTCATGCGCGCTGCTGGGGACCGCGGTTCTCGTGGTGGGCATCGCGCCCAGGATGCCACTGTTTGGCACCGAGGGATCACCCTCCAGGCGCCTTGCAGGGTGGCTACTTCTCATAGCTTTGCACGCTCTGGGTATGGGCGTCTGGTACCTCAAGGATGGCTCCACACTGGCGTGGTGGCTCGCTCTGGTCGTCTTGATGGCGGACGCTGCTGTTTGTGCCAAGTGGCCTCGTGCACGACGGGGCATGCCACCGGGTGCTCCTTTGGCGCTGGTGTATGTTTCGGCGGTGCTGCGTTGGCTCGTTGGAACCGTCCTGGGTGTCGATGTCGACGCCTACCTGGCCTTTGCGGGTGCAGACCTGGTCTCGCCCTGGTTCGATGGCCTGAGCATGGGATGGGCGACCGCGGCCGGGAGCCTCGTGCTCGCAGCATGGCGGATCTTCTCGGACCGCTCCAGGCGCGCCCGATGGCTTGGCGGCGGGATTCTGCTGGCGGGGCTGACGATTGCCTT
>CAYOBT010000400.1:0-2960 GCA_964402205.1 uncultured Anaerolineales bacterium | reverse complement strand
GTCAGATCGATGCATGGGTGCAGCTCACCGTGTCTACGGTGGCGCAGGGCGAGTGGGTGACGGTCTTCACCAAGGGTAGCCCCGAGTTCCCTGTGAAGCACAATGACTCGTTCTGGGACGATGCCTGTCTCGTGGTAGAGGTGCCTCCAACGGCGACGCCTCGCCCATCAAACACGCCGGCTCCGACGTCCACGGCTACACAGACGCCCGAACCGACGGCTACACATACGGCCACCCCCGTACCCCCGACGGAGACGCCTGCGCCGACAGCAACAGCTACCCCTACCGATGTGCCGCCAACGGCAACGCCCATGCCGACGTCGACCGCTACCAGTGAACCAACGGACACCGTATCGCCGGCTACTGCGACGCCACGGCCCACTCTCGTGCAGCAAGCGACTCCTAGCACGAGCGCAGCGACCGACGGCAGACGCGAACTTTTGGCCTATGGCGCAGCGGCCATCGGAGCAATCCTCGTGCTGATCTGGCTAAGGGCGCGGCAAGGCGGCCAAGGCCCCTAATCCTAGGCGGCCGCCCACGTGCGCTCGAGCGCCAAGAGGGCTCGCTTGAGGGCCAGCCCCCCACCATAGCCTCCCAATTCCCCATCGCTGGCGGTGATGCGATGGCAAGGGATGAGGATCGGTACGGGGTTGCTCCCCAGTGCCTGGCCAACGGCCTGAGCGCCTCTGGGTGTCCCGATCGACCTGGCGAGCTCGCCATACGTTGTGGTGGCACCGTAGGGAATCGCCTCGCACGCCATCCAGACCCGCCGCTGGAATCCGGTCGCATCGCCTAGATCCAGGGGCACATCGAACTGCCGCCGCTCGCCCCGAAGGTACGCCTCGATCTGTTGGCGAGCGGCTGTCAGGATGTGGCGCGCCGAGTCTGGCTCGCCTTCGGCGATGTGGACAGGTGCTGCGGTGAACGCGATCCGGGCGATGCCCATCGGCGAAGCGATCAAAGACCAGGTCCCCCAGGGCGAAGCCACCTGGGCGATGGCGTAGCGATTTCCCTTCGCAGGCGCGCTCACGGCTCGAGCTCTGGTCCCAGTGGCACCATCTGGAAGCGAATCCCAATCCAGGGGACGTCGTTGGGCCCATCAGGCGGGCTGGCCAACCTCACGCGGACCCTCATGGTGTCTCCGGCACGAAGGATGGCTAGTGTCACGGGCTCGCCCGGGCGATACGCTTGAACGAGTTCTCGTAGTGTGTCTTCCTCTGTGAGCGCTGCATCGTCCACTGCGATGATCCTGTCGCCCGGGATGATGCCAGCATCATCTGCCGGCGAATCAGGTTCCACTTGGATCACCAAGGCAGCCCACTGGCTCTCTCGGCGTGGCGTCGGAGGCAGAGGTACATCTTCCTGCCAAGGGCGGGGCGTCTCGACCTCGGGTGCACTGAGGCGGGCTCTGACTTCGCGTAACGCGACCCTGGCGCCTAGGTAGCCGCCTAGCGTGCCGCCTAGCAAGGCCAGTGCACATTCAAAGAGGGCGGCAAGTACTAGCAATGCTATCACGATGATCCGCTTGGTGTTGTCATCCATGGGGATCCTCCTAGAAAAGGCGCTCGCGGCCAAGACTGGCCATGCAGCCCATCCGGCCTCTGCCTTGGCCCTTCACTAGAATCCAGTATAATGCGTTGGCCTCTCAAGAGGCAATCGAGCGATTCAGCCCTACGGGGCCTGCTCACTTGGAGGATGCTTCTGTGCAGCCAAACCCGGTGTTTGTCAGGATCGGACCGATCGCCATCTACTGGTACGGCGTGTTGATCGTGACGGGGGCGATGCTCGCTGCCCAAATCGCCAGCTATCTCTCCAGCCGGAATGGCCACGATCCCGAGATCGCTTGGAACATGCTGATTGTGCTGTTGCTGAGCGGCATCGTTGGTGCGCGCCTTTATCACGTCGCCTCAGCTTGGGACTATTACCGGCAGTATCCTCAGCGAATGTTCGGCTTGCAGATGAGCGGGTTCGGCATCTTTGGCGGCGTGGCTGGGGGTGCCATTGGCCTATGGATCTACTGCCGCGTGAAGGGCCTTCGCTTCCTGGAGTGGGGTGACTATATCGCGCCTGGGCTCTTGCTAGCGCAGGCCATCGGTCGGCTGGGAAACTTTTTCAACCAAGAACTCTATGGCTATCCGACCGATTTGCCCTGGGGCGTCTATATCGCGCCCGAGAATCGGTTGCCCGAGTTTGCGTCCTACGAGTACTTTCACCCGACCTTTTTCTACGAATCCCTTCTGAACCTGGCGGGATTCGCCTTACTCTTCACTCTCGCGATCAGGTGGCGGAAGAAACGGCTCTATGGGGATCTCTTCTATCTCTATTGCATGATCTATCCTTTCGTGAGATTCTTTGTCGAGTTTCAGCGACCGGATGCCTGGATGATGCCAAACTGGATGCCCCTCGGTCTCCCGATGGCGCAGTGGGTCTCGATCCTGGCATTTGTCGTGTTTGGGGCTTTGTTCCTTGTGCGACGCAAGCTCCGTCGCCCGTCGATGGTGTATGCTCCCGGGGATCCCTGGAGCGGCGAGGAGGCGTCGGCGGAGGAGGGGGGAGACGAAGAGGGCTCCACGGTTGTGGAATCTGACTTGCTGGCCAGTGACGCGACTGAAGAGAAAGAGTCGTAGGGTTAGAGAACACGAAACCCAGAACGGCGCTCTGACACGAGGGTGGCCCTCAGCAGGCCGCCCTCGTCTAGTGCCATCACTAGACTGGCACCGGTGCGTTGCTCGCTTGCTCTGGCTCCGCGCGACGGATGGCTAGCACGAACAGGAAGGCTAACGCCATAAAGGCAACCGTCACGGGGAACATCATCTTGATGCTCGTCAGGTCCATCAGCCATCCTACCAGTGTAGGCGACGTGGATGCGGCCAGCATCGAGAAAAAGTAGTACAGGCCAGTGTAGGCGCCGATCTGCCCTGGAGGAGCTAGGTCTGCCATGATGGGCAGCGAGTTGATGT
>CAYOBT010000399.1:0-2983 GCA_964402205.1 uncultured Anaerolineales bacterium | reverse complement strand
AGCACGTCTGCGGCCGCTCCTTCGCGGCGGGACCGGCAGCAACTCGGAGCGCGAGGAGCAGCCGCGCTTCCTCCCCGATATGTGCGAGAGCGGCACTCCCAACGCCGTTGGGCTCGCCGGCCTGAACGCTGGCGTGCGCTGGGTCCTGGAACGCGGGGTCAAGGCGATCCGCGCGCATGAGGTGGCGCTGGCGCAGCGACTGATCGATCGATTGTGCTCGATGCCAGGCGTTGAGGTCTATGGCGGACTTGATGCAGAGCGTCAGACAGCGACAGTCTCGTTCAACATCGTCGGATTGGCGCCCTCGGAGGTCGGGCTACGTTTGGATGAGGAGTATGGTATCATGTGCCGCGTAGGCCTGCACTGCTCGCCGGCGGCTCACAGGACGATCGGCACGTTCCCCGACGGTACGGTGCGCTTCGGCCTGGCCGCCTTCAACACGCTGGCGGAAGCCGACCAAGTGGCAGAAGCCGTTGCTCAACTCGCCGGGCACACGTCATGACCGGTGAGCACTACTCCGTCCTACTAGTCTATTCGACGAGCCACGCCATCCGCGCGGAGAAAGTGCTGAACGCCGCCGGCATCGCCTGCAAACTGATCCCGGTCCCGCGCCAGCTCAGTTCCGACTGCGGCGTCTGCATACGCGTGCTGCGGGCGGATCGTGAGCTGGCGCGCCAAGCGCTTGAGCAAACCCACGTCGAGATCGAAGGGGTTCACGATGTCTGAAAGAGATGATGATCACGATGAAGACGGTTGATGCACGCGGTTTGGCTTGCCCACAGCCTGTGATCAGGACCCGCAATGCCTTGCTGGAAACCTCTTCGATCCTCACCATTGTGGACAACGAGACGGCCCAGCAGAACGTTACCCGCATGGCGGAGAAGGCCGGCGCCGCTGTGCAGGCTGAACCAAGGCCGGACGGTATCTACCTACGGATTACGCGCGAATCAGGAGCCTCGACGGAGCCCGCCCAAGCACCGCCTGCGGCACCATCAGGTGACCAGCTGGTGTTGGTCGTGCCCAGCGAGCACATGGGCCGCGGCGAGCACGACGACCTGGGGCAGATCCTCACGCGTGCGTTCTTGCACACATTGGGTGAGGTCGAGCCCATTCCGGATACGGTCATCTTCCTGAACAGTGGCGTCAAGTTGGTCGTAGACAGCTCGCCAGTGCTAGAGGATCTACGAGCGCTGGTCGAGGATGGCGTACAGATACTGGCTTGCGGAACCTGCCTGGGCCACTACGATTTGATGGACAGCGTGGCTGTTGGCCAGGTGTTCAACATGGTCACCATTGCCGAGGCGATGTTGGGGTCTGGCCGGCAGGTGACCCTGTAGACGATCGCCTTGGCAGTGGGCGGATGCGTGGATTCGGTCCTATCCTGGAAGGGGAGCTATGACGCGCGAAGAGATTCGACTGACAGCGCTGACGACGGCGGCTGGGTGAGCGGCCAAGATGGGCCCCGAGGCCCTGGCGCAGGTTCTGCGCCCTTTGCGAGCACTATTCCCGGCTGAACAACATCCAGAGCTGCTGGTTGGGCTTGTCGTCAGTGACGACGCTGCCGTCTACAAGCTCACGGACGACCTAGCGGTGGTCCAGACGCTCGACTTCTTCCCACCCGTTGTCGACGATCCCTACGACTACGGCGCGATCGCCGCCGCGAATGCGATGAGCGACGTGTACGCCATGGGGGGCGAGGTGGTGCTGGCGCTCAACATCAGCGCGTTCCCGGCTAACTTGCCTCTGGAGATCACCAGCGAGATCCTTCGCGGCGGGGCGGAGAAAGTGGCCGAGGCGGGCGGCGTGCTCGCTGGCGGCCACACCATCGACGATGAGGAGCCGAAGTATGGGCTTTCGGTGATGGGCATCGTTCACCCCGACCAGGTGTGGACCAAGGCCGGTGCCCAGGCCGGCGACGTGTTGGTGCTGACCAAGCCGCTGGGCGTGGGCATCATCACCACCGTGCTCAAGGCGGACTTAGCTGCCCCGGAGCATATCGCCGCGGCCATCAACAGCATGAAGATGCTGAACCGCCAGGCTGCACGGATCCTGAAAGGGATCGGCGCGCACGCTGTCACTGACGTCACAGGGTTCGCCCTCCTGGGTCACGGCTACGAGGTGTCGGATAAGAGTGGCGTTCGGCTGCGCTTCGACCTGGGGCGGATCCCATTCCTGGAAGGGGCGCGGGAATACGCCGACATGTGGCTCTTCCCCGGTGGCACCTGCGACAATGAGCGTGCCTATCAGCACGGTGTGGCGTTTGCGCCCGGGGTTGACGAGGAGATTCAACAGCTGCTCTACACGCCCGAGACCTCAGGCGGCCTGCTTGCGGCCGTACCGGCGGACAGGCTTGAAGCGCTCGCCGCGGGTTTCGATGAGGCTGGCCATCCCTACTGGGTTATTGGCGACGTGGTCGAGGGGAAGGGCGTCGAGGTCCTCGCTTAGGCGCAAGCTGCTGCGTTGAAGCGCAAGGTGTGGCGATTCCCCGGGTGGCGCGAGCCCCTCAAGAGAGCGGGCCGATGGACAGACGGCCCTAGCGGCCGGACAATTCGAAGGTCCCAACAAAGACGGCACGCCGCGGTAGGTTGTAGACCCTGGCCAGTTCCGTGTCCCGCAGCCGTAGCTCCCAGTCGCCGCCTGCCCCAGCCGCCATCGCAGCAACTGTGGCATGCGACATCACGATGCCGGCGTCAATGAAGGATGGCCGCACCAGGGCAAGGGCTAGCCGGTCGGCATCCACAACAAAGCGCCAGGGTTGGCCGTTGCCTGCCGAGGGGGCAAGACGGGCGTACCGCAGGGCGTCAACGAGCACCGGATCCACGTTCTGTGGCGACCAGGGTGTCCCCCAGCGCCCAGAGAACACGATCTCGGTCAGAGGCTTGCGCCTGTGGCCCCTGGCCAGCCGCCGGACGAGCCTGGTGTGCAGGTCACCGAGTCCTTCCTCAGCAGGATAGCCGAGCGCGCAGACGGCCGCTGCCACCTC
>CAYOBT010000398.1:0-2989 GCA_964402205.1 uncultured Anaerolineales bacterium | reverse complement strand
CCTGGCCGCGGCGCTCCACGGAACCCTTACGGCCAAGGCGCCTACGCCCACAAACACCCCCACGGCGCCCCCGACCCAGACCTTGCCGCCTCCTACCATGACGCCGACGCCGCAGTCGACGCCTACGGCACCACCCCTCGAGATCCTGCCCATGCTGGCCTTTGTGCGGCTGGGAGCTGATGGCATCGCCAACGTCGTCGTGCGGGACCTGTCATCCGGCGAGGAGCGCGTGCTGACGCACTTTGCGGAGGCGATGGGCATCTTTGACCTTCGCTGGGCTCCTGATGGCAAGAGCCTGGTGCTGGTCAGCGCGCACAACTATTTGGCCAGCCGCGTGAACGAGCGCAACGTGTTCACCGTGCAGAGCGACGGAACCGGCCTGCGCATGATCACTGGCGATGTCATGCCACCCAGCGAGGCAAGCGGACCTTTTGTCAGCATCACTGGCGTGATCTCTGGCACGACCGCTCCTTGCTACGTCTCAGCACAAGGAGCCGCCAGTGCAGTAACGGCGGATGCCCGAGGTGTCTTCACCCTGACGGGCGTCCCCGAGACGGCTGGTTGGATTCGCGCCGTATGCGCTCCCTCTGAGACAGCCTCACAGGCGTTGGAGGAGACCGGCACGACGATGCCCATGTTGCCATCGTATCAGGGATCCGCATCGCTCGTCGAAGCGGACTCCACACCGATGACGATCACGCTCCAAGTGAGTCCAAGCGGCCAGGGATGGCGCCAGGCGTCTCTTGCGCCCGAAGGAGATCGCTTCTGCGGCGTGCGGTACACCTGGACGCTCGATGCCGAGGGCAGGGCCGTGTACGAGTCCAGCGGCTATCTCTATGACATCGAAAAGCACGCAGCGCATCCCATTGAGCTTCCAGAAGGCGCGCGCATTCAGGACCTGGCTTGGTCGCCAAGAGGCGACCGCATCGCCGGCGTCTACCGTCTCGAGCAGGGCTCCTATCTCGGCCTCTGGGATACGGAGGGCAAGCTGGTCGAGACCGTCTTGGAGATCGCGGACACGGACAGCATCATCATGACCGCCAAAGACCTGAGTTGGGCGCCCGACGGAACGACTTTGGCCTATGCCCTACAGCAACACTACTGGTGGGAGGATCCGACGTACAAGACCGAGATCTGGAATCTATCGCTCGAGGATCTTGCCGCAAGTCGCGTTACAGAGCTCCAATGGGGCGAACACGCAACGCATCCCTCCTGGGCGGCAGACGGGCAGACGCTCTACTATGAATTCGCACGAGCCCCGCAGAGTGAGCCGTCGCCCGCTTCAAGCGACTATGGCCTGAGAGCCATCGCGTCTGACGGCACGGGCAAGAGCCTGTCTATACTGGATGGCGAGCCGGCCAAGCTGCCGGCCGCTCACCCAAGCTGCGCCATGGGCAATCCCCGCGTTGAGGACGTCATCTCGGAAGGTGCTCCGTGAGCGAGCTTGCACCCACGGCTAGAAAGGATGCTCGCGCCTCCAACAACTCGCTTGCTGGCTCTCCTTTCCCTCTGGGGGCCACCATCACGGCGCGTGGGACCAACTTCTGCATCTTTACTGCCAACGCGACTTCTGTAGAGTTGCTCCTCTTTGATCAGTGCGATCAGAGTGAACCCTCTGAGACCTATGTGCTGGATCCAGAACGCAACCGGACCTACTACTACTGGCACATCCTGCTTCCCCATGTTGGCCATGGGCAGATCTATGCCTACCGCATCCATGGCCCCTACCGCCCCGAAGAGGGGCACCGCTTCAACCCACACAAGCTGCTGCTCGACCCCTATGCCAACGCCATCGCCTGCGCCGATCGTTACAGCCGACTAGAGGCGTACGGCTTTCATGAGAACACGGATACGGCCTTCAAGGCGATGGTACTGAACCTAGAAAGCTACGACTGGGAGGGGGACACGCCGCTCCAGCGGCCTTTTGATGACACCATCATCTACGAGACCCACGTCAAAGGCATGACGGCGCACCCATCTTCGGGTGTGGAGCATCCTGGCACCTACAAGGGATTCGCCGCCAAGATCCCCCATCTCCAGCGGCTGGGCGTGACGGCCGTCGAGCTGTTGCCGGTGCAGCAGTTCGATGAGCAAGAGGTCATGCGAGTGAACCCCAAAACGGGTCAGCGCCTCACCAACTACTGGGGCTATGCGCCTGTCGCCTATATGGCGCCGCATGTCGGCTATGCCACTCGCCCAGACCCTATCGTGGCAGCCGACGAGCTCCGCGACCTCGTCAAGGCCCTTCACCAAGCTGGCATCGAGGTTATCCTGGACATTGCCTTCAACCACACGGCCGAAAACGACCACACCGGGCCCACCTTTGGCTTCCGCGGCATCGAGAATGTGGCCTACTATATCCTGCAGGAGGACATGCGCCTCTATGCCGACTTTTCGGGGTGCGGCAACACACTCAACTGCAACCACTCTATCGTTAGGCGGTTTGTCGTAGACTGCCTTCGCCACTGGGTACAGCACTATCATGTGGATGGCTTCCGCTTTGATCTTGCATCGGTCCTGTCGCGCAACGAGCGAGGCGAGGCCATCGCTGATGCCCCCATCCTGTGGCAGATCGAGTCGGATCCAGTCCTTGCGGGCACCAAGCTGATCGCCGAGGCATGGGACGCCGCCGGCCTCTACCAAGTTGGTTCCTTCACCGGCGATAGGTGGACCGAGTGGAACGGGCGCTTTCGGGATGACGTGCGTCGCTTTGTCCGCGGCGATGCCGGCATGGTCAAGGATCTTGGGCAGAGGCTGACAGCCAGCTTTGACATGTTCGCCGAAAAGCCCAGTTACGCCTCCCACCGCAGCATCAATTATGTCACATCGCACGATGGCTTCACGCTGCACGACTTGGTGGCCTACGATCACAAGCACAACCAAGCCAATGGTGAAGGCAATCGCGATGGCACCGACCTCAACTACAGCTGGAACTGCGGCGTGGAAGGCCCCACCGACGATTCCAAGGTGATCGCGTTGCGTGAACAGC
>CAYOBT010000397.1:0-2997 GCA_964402205.1 uncultured Anaerolineales bacterium | reverse complement strand
GGGAACCTATCGACTGCACGCGGTAGCGGACGATGGCGTGCGCGTCTGGGGAGATGGTGAGCTCGTCATCGATGCGTGGGTCGACCAGATTCGCACCTGGCACCAGGCAACGGTCACGCTCGACGGTGAACACCATCTTCGCGTCCAGTACTATGAGAACACTGGCGGCGCGGCACTCAGCTTTGGCTGGCGACGCATCAATCCCTAGCCAATGATGCCGCCAAGCGCAAAGACGGGATCCCACGTGGGATCCCGTCTTCTGCATCTTCCCTACACGGGCGTCACAAAGATGTCGTCACCCACGAGGCCTGGGTGGGCGCCCTGCCCCACCAGATCATCCGCATCGGGATGCACCAGGAGCCACTTGTTCACCGCAAACAGGAGCTTGCCCTCAGCCACGCGCTCGACCTCGAAGGCAATGTCGGTATTCGTGCGCCTAGGGAGGTACACCAGTGTCGCAAACGAACCACCTTCGGCTACGTGAATGGGCGCAAAGTGCAAGTTCCACGGATGAAACTCGACCACACACCCCTCTGGCGCATAGAACGCCTCCACGAGACGCGTATCGTAGGTGGGGTCGTTGCCATAGGCGATGTCGCGCTGATCCCCAACGAGAAGCAGTGTCTCTGTCAGGCAAACGTTGACCTCAATGCCCTTGTGGTACTCTAGCCCTGCCATCTGCAAATTGCACCCGTAGCACCAGCCCACCTGGACATCCATGCCACCATACACCTGGGTAGCAATGGCGGTGTTGAGGGCCGAAGGCTCCTCTAGCGAGGGCACCGAAGGCTCGTACACGACCTCGTCCGAGCTCGGCAGGATCTCCTTGGCGCGCGCCATCATCTCGGAAGCATCGAACCTGTCCAAGACCCGACCATAGCGCGCAAATGCGGGATGATCGACGCTGCGAATGCTAACGTTGGGATTGGCGGCCTGTGGCCTCTCGACGATATCAGACATAGCTGCCTCCTTCATGGCGTCTTTGACGGTAGAGTCCTCGCCAACCCATTGTACGCCGGCAGAACGCGCTGCGCTAGCCTCTCTCGGAACGATCTCCTCATGGCGTTGACATCATCAGAATGCTGGCTATAGTGAGCGACTGGCAGTGTGCGCCAAGGAGGAACCGAATGCCCACAGCCATCATCCGAGCTCTCGATCTCGACCGCGACGCCGAGCGCCTAGCCGCCATGTGGAACGAGAGCGACGACGGGTGGCCCGGTTCCTGGACCAGCGGTCAGCCCATGACGGCCGAGATGATCCGCGAGTGGGAACGCGACACGGAACACCTCGCTGTGTTCGTGGCACAGATCGGCGACGAGATTGTGGGCTATTGCAGCTTCTCCGAGTCGAGCCGCAAGGGGGAAGGCTATCTCGGCCTGCTTAACGTCAATCCCCGCTTCCACGGCCAAAGCATTGGGCGCCGGCTCATCCAAGCAACTGTCGATGTGTCGATCGCGAAAGGGTGGCAGCGCCAAACCCTGCATACCTGGTCGGCCAACTACAAGGCAGTCCCTACGTACAAGAAGACGGGGCACTTTTGGGCGCCCGATACGTCTGTGTGGATGCAGAGCTTTGTCCCAGGCGCCCTGCAGATGCCGCTGGCCAAACCGTTCTTTGACCGGCACGACTGGTATGCCTGCCAGGTGCGCGAGCTCGACCAGCAACAAGACGACATGCGCTGGCAAGGCATCCCCGTGTTTTCGCAGCGATGGGAGGCGGACGGCGAGCATCTGGCGATCCAGATCGACCAGGCGAGCCGTGCGCCCCTCGCCATCGAAACAGACGAGGTCCTGGTCGCCGCTCTCCCCAGGGAACCCAAGCCCGTCAAGGGAGGTGAGACCAGCATCGAGCTGCGCATTGCCAGCAAGCGTCCCAGGCCGATGGAGTTATTCTACCATGTGACCGGAACCAAGGGGCTGGAAGTCGATGATCGCGGGCGGATCAGCGTGCCGCCAGGGCAAACCGTAAGCCGTGACATCACCGTCAAGGTCACTAGCGACGCGCCACCCAAGCTCGATAACGGCTGTGCGCCCAGTGTACGCTGCTTGGTGATGGTCGATGACACGCCCGTCGAGCTGTATCCCGGTTTCAAGCCGCAGCCAGCCCTATCCCTGAGCACGTTCCCCGAGTCCCTCAGCGTGCGGCCCAACACAGACGCCACCGTCGATCTCGTGATGCACAATGCAATGGCGGACCAGTGCTCGGCCACGGTCCACATTGCGGCACCCGAGGCACTCGTTCTGCAGGCAACACAGCAAGAACTCGCCCTTCCCGCCAAGAGCTGGAACCGCGCCCCGCTTCGCGTCTGCGCCGAGCCGGGCGTCCATACGGCGCGCCTTTGCCTCGAACCCCAGGGCGATAACGCCCCAAAGCCGGTCTGTCAGACTCTCGTCATCATGGCACCACGTCCGGGCGAGCTCGTTTGGCACGGATCGGACGATCAAGTGCGAATCGAGAACGGCACCGTTCGGGTGAACGTCAAGCGCAAAGGCGGCAAGATCGCGGTGGAGCGCATAGCCGACGGCAAGGCGCTCGTAGAGGTGGGGCCGCTTCTAGGCCCGCCGTACCTTCCCTCGGCCTTTCGCGATACAAGCTTCCAGCTATCGACCCACTCGGAGGGCGCGGCGGTCATACTCTCTATGCGGGCCGAGCCCGATCGCCTTGCTGGGACCGAGTACGAACAAGAGCTTCGCATCACGCCGAATGGTCTGATCTCGTGGCGCGCCTGGGTCCAGAACCTCGGTATGGAGACGCACACATGCGCCCTCGGCCTGGGGACTGGCGGCGACGATGACAGTCTTGGATGGATCGCCATGCCGCTCGAGACAGGGATCGTGCGCGCTCCCTGGAACGCAGTGGGCCAGACGTGGGATGACGTGCCGCGCGATCCTAGCGAGCTGGCAGAGCCTTGGCTGGCATGGGAACACGATGGGGCCAGCGTTGGCATCGCATGGCAAGACGGGTTGGCCCGAGTCGTGGCCGACTGGGGCGTCCGTC
>CAYOBT010000396.1:0-3039 GCA_964402205.1 uncultured Anaerolineales bacterium | reverse complement strand
GAACCTGATCATGAGCTACCACCACGATACGAGCAAGAATCTACGCCATGTGCCACCTAGCATGCTACGTGAGGCTGAGGTGGAGGTGCTGGAAGATGGGGGCTGGCAACCGGCGGCACGCATCTCGGACAACCACCAACGCCTGGTGCGCCTCGCCATCGGTCGCAACACACGAGGCGTACGGTTGACGCCATCCGCCACGTGGGGTGCGGAGCGCGTCCGGCTGTTTGCTTTCTACGTCGAGTCCTAGCGCAACGAAGGAGCCCCTTGCATGCCTCTGACCAAACAGATCGACTTTGCCGAGAGCCGCTACGTGGGTGAGTGGTTCCGCCATCCCGTTCTGGGCGATCCGTCGTTCGATAGCTTCTGCAGGTTGCCGGGCAACCCCGTGCATCGTGGCGCGCCTCCCCTCGAGTGGCCCGTAAATGGCTTCCTGTTCCACGATCCTGTGAGCGGCAACTGGTACATCTATGTGGGGGCGTATCCGGACGGCTACCGCGACATCGACAACCATTCCGTGTGTATTCTCTACCGCTCGACGGACGAGATGCAGACGTGGGAGTTTCTGGGCAAGGTGCTGGAGGAGGGGCCATCTTTCTTTGATCACGATGGCACGTGCCCTGGCTCTATGCCGGACGTGACAGTGGTCTATGACAGTGGCCAGTACCATATGGCCTACGACTGGGGTCGCTGGGCGCCGGGTGAGCTGCGCGCCGTGGACGGAGGCATCGCCTATGCCGTGGCCGATCGCCCCGAGGGGCCGTTCCGGCGTGCGCCGGAGCCCATCCACGGCTGGGCCTCGCAGGAGCTCTGGCTGGGCCGCTATCGCCGCCTCTATGCGCAGACGCTGATCCGGCGTCAGAGCGACTGGATGATCCTTGCCATGACCGATAGCGCGCCCGAGAGCTGGGCGTTGGTGGGCCTGGTGGCGGACGAGCCGGAGGGCCCCTATAGCGAGCCGACGTTCTTGCGGCACGTAGAGCAAGACCGCTACCATCCGCCGTTGATGGAGTTCTTCCCGGCGTACACGTACCAGGGCTACGTGTACGCCCCGACGACGTCGGTGGCGCTGAACCGTGACTATAACATGGTGTTCCGAGCGCCCATCGAAGAAGCGATGGATCCTCAGGCCTGGGAGATCTACCAGGATGGCTCGGTGTGGCATAGCGAGCCTGTGGAGAACGAGGCCTATGGCATCTGGGGACAGACCTACTCGGGTGCGCTGTCCGAGGGCGCGCTCTATGCCATGTTTCCCTCACGTGACCAAGAGGGGCGCGGCACCATCAACCTGGCGCAACGTCCCTGGGAGGAGCCCTTGCGGCAGAGAGGCTTTGCCATGGGCGCTCACCAAGGGCCAGCGTTCACCTTTGTGCGGCGCGGCTATGGGGCGTTTGCTCTGGATGCGGAGGTCAAGCTCACCGGGACGGGTACGCTGTTCTGGGCCTACGATGGCGTGCTGGGCCCCGATGCTCCTCGCAGCGACGCGTCGCTGCATCAGCTCGTTTGCAGCTCGTTCCTCGGGCTGGAGATGGGCCCCAATGGTTGGCGCGTGATCGAGGTCTCGGATTGTGGCGAGGAGACGGTACACGGCCAAGGCGAGCGTGCGTGTCAGGGCGCGATGACACTGCGGGTGGCGTTTGATGGCGAGGGTGCCACCTCTCTGAGGTGCAATGGGGAATCGCTTTGGGAGGGTGACTTGCCTTACGCTCGTGGCAAGATCGGCTGGCTGCTGGAGCCGCACACCCATCTCGATGCCGAGAGGTTTGTGATCGAAGGGACGTGGCACGCGGGGCGGTGGGACCTGGTGTGCACAGAGGCCTTGCTTGGCGCGGGCGAAAAGCCAGCCGACTGGGTCACGCAGCACGACGACCGATTCCGCCACGGATTGGGCACGGTACACAATGGCGATGGTGGTCGCGCCAAATGGAACATCATCGGTACGGGATTCTCCGTGTATGCCCCGCACGGGCCGGACTATGGTGTGGCCGAGGTGATTCTCGATGGCGAGGTGGTGGGCGAGCTCGATCTCCGTGCGGACGAGCTGGTGCCATCCGCCCAAGTGTACAGTCTAGGGGGGCTGCAGGAAGGGCCGCATGCCGTGGTGCTGCGCGCTAGTGAGGGACCACTGGTGCTAGACACGCTCCAAGTGACGCGGGCTCTTGATGAGTAGCCGACCTGCGGCTCGCGGCGCTGGCAGATGGCTTTCCGCTGACTCTTTCGCCCGGCCCTTGGTTGGGTATGCCCTTGCCCTCGCGTGCGTGCAGGTGCTCACCATCGGCCTGAGCCTGGTGGGGGCGCCCATCGGCCAAGGCTTTTCGGTGGGCGTGCTGGCGCTGGCGGCGTTCGTTGGCGCCTATGCTGCCTCACGATGGAAAAGCGAGGCTGCCGCGCCGGATGCGCACGGGGGCGCTACCGCTGGCCGGGCTAGCGGTGCCGCGGAGGTGACCTTCGCCACGCTGCTGGTGGTTGGCTATATGATCCTCTGGTGGATCGCCATCATGAGCGTGGACCTCACCTGCGACGGCAACGCCTACCATCTGCCGCCCATCAGTCTCTGGTGGCGGGAGGGTCGCGTCCACTGGATCGATCCGCGCATACAGCTCGAGCCGCTGATGAATGGCTACCCCAAGGGCGTCGAGCTTGGCGGCTATGTCCTGTCGCGGGCGCTCGATACTTCTGCCGTGGCCAACGGGCTCAACCTGATCTACCTGCCTCTGGGTGTGTTGGGCCTCGGCTATCTGACGCGTCGGCTGGGCGGGGCGGGGTGGGCCGCGTTGCTGGCAGGCCTGCTCTATCTCCTGCTGCCCGTCACGATCTGGCAGTCCCCGACGGCCTATCTGGATTCGGCCTATGCTTCCGCTTTCATTGGGCTGGCGGCAGCCATGGTGATGGGGGAGCGGGCCTGGCGCCAGGAGGGCGCTGGAGGTTATGTGCACGCGCTGGCGCTGGGTGCAACGGCTGGCCTGGCGCTGGGAGCCAAGGGATCTTCTGGCGCCACGGTGGCTGTAGCGTTCGCGCTGCTGCTGGTCGCTTCGATAC
>CAYOBT010000395.1:0-3046 GCA_964402205.1 uncultured Anaerolineales bacterium | reverse complement strand
CGATCTCGTTGGAGATGGGCTTCTCACCCAAGACGTGACAGCCGGCCTCTAGGGCCTGCATGGTAGGGAGGTAGTGATCGCTGCCGTACTCGTAGCCGCCTGTCGTCACCCCAACGATATCTGGTTGGAGATCCGAGAGCATCGTCTCGAGATCGTAGAAGGCGGGCACGTCCAGGAGGGCGGCGGCGCGGTCCGCGCGATCATGCAGGCGATCGCAGACGCCCACCAGCTCGGCCATCGGATCTTGCTTGTACAGGCGGGCGTGTCGATTGCCGATCACTCCAAGGCCCACAATAGCAACTCTTAGCATGGTGCAGTACTCCAGTGTATTCCCCCGCCCGGTTATTGGCGGCGGGGCCGCAGTTCGCCCAGCCGGCGGGACACGTGCCATCGCGCGCGTCCCGCCGGGCATCGCTGCGTCTACGCTTGCTTTTCCTTGTCTTGCAGCTTTTGTGCGGTCTTTCGGTCGCCGATGTAGAGCGTGTCATAGGCCTGCTGCGACGTCTTGAACGCCCCTACGCCCTCGTGACCGTGCCAGTCGCCCTGGTGGTACATGGGATTGGGGAGGCCGGTCTCAGCCTCTCGCTTGGCGATAAAGGCTTCCATCCGGGCTCGCAAGGCATCCACGATCTCGGGCTCTTCGCCGGCTAGGTTTTGGTTCTCGTCCGGATCGGCAATGAGGTTGTAGAGCTCCACAGGCGGCTTGAAGTGGAAATCGGGCTCCAGCGCGACGATGAGCTTCCACTCGGGTGTCCGCCAGCCATGCTTGCGCATCCAGGTGCACTCGGTGATATAGAACTCGGGGTCGCAAGTGGTGATCTCACCCTCCACCATAGGCATCAAGCTCTTGCCGTCAAAGGTGGCGTCTCCCTGGGGGATATCCGCCATCTCTAGCAGGGTCGGGACCAGGTCCTTGTGTTGGGTGTAGCCATCGAGGCGCAGGCCCTCTGGCATGACGCCCGGATAGCGGATCATCAGTGGGACGTGGAGCGTGACGTCATAGATGCCGTGGTGATCAAAGTAGCAGTCATGGTCGTAGAGCGTCTCGCCATGATCGGCGGTGATGATCACGATGGTGTCTTCGGCCAAGCCTTTGTCTTCTAGGCTGCGGAGGATCATCTCGATGCAAGCGTCCATGTAGGCGATGGCGCCATCGTACTGGGCGATGATATAGTCCTTGTCTGTCACGCCCTCGGGCATCCAGGACCGGAAATAATCAGCAAAGGGCTCAAAGTCAAAGACGGGCTCCATGGACTTGTTATCTGGATCAAACTCGTCCTTGTCATAGAACGTGCGCTCAAAGGGGTAGGGAGGCAGGTAGGGCGAGTGCGGGTCCATGTGGCGCAGGAAGAGCAGCCAGGGCTTGTCCTCGCCGGCCAAGCGGTCAAGCTCGGGGATAGCGACCTCGTTGAGGTTCTTGGCCTTGGGTGCCCGGCCCGTCGGATCGCTGCCCCAGCCCTCATAGTTGAGGTAGGTCTGGAAACCACGGGCAGCCGGATTGCCGGTAAAGCCCACGCACGTCGTGTTGTACCCGTTCTCGCCCAGGATCTCGGCAAGCGTCTTGGCTTCGGGGCGCATGGGACCCTTGTGTCGGAGGGCCACCACTTGTGTGCCAAAGCAATCGCGTCCCGTCAGCATCGATGCATACCCGGATGTGGTCGGCACATGCGGGCAGTAGTAGTGCTCAAAGAGGGTGCTCTGCTCCGCGAACCGGTCCATGTGTGGGCTCGTCAGGAAGCGGTAACCGTAGCAGCTCAGATGGTCGGCTAGCAGTGAATCGATGCCGAACAGCAAGATATTCGGATGCTTCTGTGCGGGTGACATACCATGCTCCTTGTGCTAAGCGTTCGTACTGTCTGCGGATTCGCACGCATCGAGGGGACGAGGCCAGCGCCAGGTCTCCTCTCGAACCCTGATGGTGCCAAGGTAATCCGCTTGCGAACGCGTGTCAAGCTCGATAGGCACGAGGAGCTGCGATGTGCAGAGCGAGCGTCCCAGATGGGACGCTCGTCTCGGACGCCGGGGTATCTGTGGTCTAGCGCTGCGCGAACGGGATAAAGAGGAGCTCGTTCTGATCGGGCGCCGGGCCCGTGTAGACGTGCAGATCAACGGGATCCCCCTGGTAGGTCTCGAGGGTGACCTGCTCCTGGGCCTGGAGTCCCTCCACTTGAAAGGCGACGACCGTGGATGCAGAGGACCCGTCGGGATCGGCACTGCTTGCGTAGGGGACGTCAAGGACATAGTAGGCCATGCCGTCCACGATGACCGTTGATGTTGTCGCGATTACTTGGCCATTCAGCATGGCCGCCACTTGCGTTCCTTGGGGCGCGTGGTCACCATCGACGACCACTTGGCCCTGGAGCCGCTTGTAGCTTTGGGCATCCTGGTAGTCGTTCATGACCCAGGCTTCCCACACGTTCTGTATCACGAACTCGTAGGATAGATAGAGGTAGCCGTCCATGCCCCAGTTCGGTCCCCACGAGTTGACGGTGAGGAATCCCCCTATCTGGTCGTCATAGCCAACGACGAGCATCCCGTGACCACCATAGAACGTCTCCCCGGATGCGGGTGGTTGCAGAACGGGGTTGCCCTCGCTGATCTGGTAAAAGCTCTCATAGATGGGGATAGCCACCGCGATGGGCTTGCCCTGGGCCAGCAGGTCCTTGAGCATAACCAGGTCGTCGCCATAGTTGATGAACTGGAATCCTTCAGCGCGATAGGGATAGGCAGACGCGCGGACGCTATCGGAAGGTTGGGTGCAGGCGTCCGAGGCGTTGTAGGGGAACAGGCTCAGAGGCGCCACACCCTGATTCTTGATGATGGTGAACGCGTCCCAGAAGCTCATGCCAGAGTTCCGATTGCTGCAATCGGAGGTATCACGCTGGTTGTAGATATAGGCCGGGCTCAACTGGTGATCCAGCGTTGTCGTGTCCCAGTTGCGCTCAACGGCGTCTTGGTAGGTCGTGTAATAGTAGCCGACGGCCCAAGCGACGCAGCTCCCTTGGCTGCCCTGACTCTTGACGGGCGGCACGTCCTCGGAGAGAGC
>CAYOBT010000394.1:0-3058 GCA_964402205.1 uncultured Anaerolineales bacterium | reverse complement strand
CAAGGCGACGCCGCTTTCACCATGCCCGTTTGGCGCAACGGTCACATGCTGGGCATCCTGTGCGCCAGCGTGCCCCTGCAGCCAGAGACGCGCAACGAAGAGCTGGATCTCTTTGCCGAGGTCGCCAATGACCTGGCCTACGCCCTAGAGCACCTGCAGACGCAGCGCGAGCGCGAGCAGATCACCGATGACCTGCGCGAGAGCCAGCGCCGCCTCCGCACCCTCACCGACAACCTGCCGGGCGCCGTCTATCGCTGCGCCAACGACCGCCAGTGGACTATGAACTATATCTCGGAGGGGTGCCGCGCCATCACGGGCTATGCGCCCGACGACCTCATCGACAGCACAAAAGTGACCTACGGCGATCTCATCCATCCCGATGATCGCGACAACGTCTGGCGCGCGGTCCAGGAGGCACTGAATAAGAACGGCGCCTACGAGATCACGTACCGCCTGGTTAGGCGTCAGGGCGACGTGCGTCACGTCTGGGAACGCGGTCGGGGCGTGCGTGACGAGCAAGGCGCCCTAGTCGCTCTGGAAGGGTTCGTGACGGACGTGACCGAGACCGCCGAGGCGATGCGCCGCGTAGAGGACCTCGCGCACTTTCCCGCCCAAGACCCTTCGCCCATCATGCGCATCGACGCCGACGGACGCATCCTCTACCACAACCAGGCGGCAGAGCCCCTCCTGGTCGCCGCCGATGGTCCAGACGACGATCCGCCCAAATGGCTCACCCACGCCGCCAAAGCGCTCCGCAGCGGACGCACCTCGCAGGACGAGATCAGCATCGACCATCGCCGCCTGCTGCTGCACCACGTGCCGGTGCCCGAAGCAGGTTATGTCAATATCTATGGCATGGATATCACCCAGCGTCGCCAGCTCGAGGAGCAGCTCCATCAAGCCCAAAAGGTCGAGGCCATAGGGCAACTCGCCGGCGGCATCGCCCACGATTTCAACAACCTGCTCACCGTCATCAACGGCCACGCCGAGATGATCCTGGCCGATCTCGACCACGATCGCCAGCTCCGCGCCGACATTGAGACCATCCTCGTTGCCGGGCGTCGCGCCGCCATGCTCACCCAGCAGCTCCTAGCGTTCAGCCGCCGCCAAGTCATGCAGATGCAGGTGCTGAGCCTCAACGCCGTGGTCGCCGACATGGCCCGCATCCTACCGCGCGTGCTGCGCGAGGACATCAAGCTGCAAGTGCAGTTCGGGGCCGATCCCGATGTCGTGCGCGCCGACCCCGGCCAGATCGGCCAGGTCATCATGAATCTGGCCGTCAACGCCCGCGATGCCATGCCACGCGGCGGCACCCTCAGGATCGCCACGCGGACTGTGGCCATCGACGATGCCTATGCAGAGCAGTTCGGCGAGGTAGCACCCGGGCCCTATGTCCAGCTCCTCATAGAGGACACCGGCGAGGGCATGTCCGACGAGGTGAAAGAGCATCTCTGGGAGCCCTTCTATACGACCAAACCCGTCGGCAAGGGCACGGGATTGGGACTCTCGCAGGTGTACGGCATCATCAAGCAGAGCCAGGGGCATATCCACGTCTATAGCGAGGTCGGGCACGGGACGGTCTTTCGCATCTACCTGCCGTTGGTAGAAGACGCCGAGGCCACGCCCATCCAAAAGCCCCGGGGCGCAACCCAATGGGACGCAGCGACCCATGGCCAAGTCGTCCTGGTCGCCGAGGACGAGGCCCGCGTGCGCGAGCTCACCGCGCGCATGGTGCGAATGCTAGGCTATCGCACCCTGGTCGCTTCGGGCATCCAAGAGGCCACGCAGGTCGCCCGTGACCATCCCGATGGCATCGATCTGCTGCTCTCCGACGTGGTCATGGAGGACGGCAGCGGCCCCGATTGTGCCGCCGCCATTCGCGAGACGCATCCCGACATTGTAGTGGTGTACATGTCGGGCTATACCGAGAACGCCATCACGCACGCCGGCGCCATGGACGAGGGCATCATCCTGATCAACAAGCCCTTTGATACGGACGCGCTGGACCAGGTTCTGCGTCGTGCCTTGGGCGAGCGCTAACGGCGCAAGCCGTCACGCCGCGTGCACCCGCCGCGAGCGACGTCGCGCTGCCACCACTGCTCGCGCCGTCGCTGCTGCCAGCACAAGCAGGCCTCCCACCATGGCGCTGGGATGCGGGTACTCGCCGATGGTCAGCGCCACCCAGATCGGGTTGAGAATCGGCTCGATGGTGAGGATCAGCGCACTCTCCAAGGCCCGCACATACTTGATGGCATAGCTATACAGCGCATAGGACAACCCCTGCTGCAGGATGCCCAGCAGCGCCAAGCCTAGCCAGCCCTGGGCATCGGGCAAGGGGCGCCCGATGGCAAAGGGCAGCCCCATGGCTGCCGCGATCACGTTCCCCACCAGGATCGCTGCCAGCGGATCGCCATCCTTCTGCTTGCGCAACAATACCATGCTGACGCCATACGTGAGGCCACTCCCCGCTGCCAGCAAGTTGCCAACGAATCCCTCGGCTCGTAGCCCCTCACGGAAGAACAGTGCCATGCCCAGCAACGCTACGGCCACCGCCAACCAGTCGCTGCGGCTGGGGCGCTCTCCCAGCACCCGCGCGCCGATGAGCGCGATCCAGACCGGCGCCGTGTACTGCAGCAGGATGGCATTGGCCGCCGTGGTCAGCTTGACCGCTGAGACGTACATGGCCACCGTGACGGCATAGGCAACGGCCGCCGCCAGCTCCAGCCGCCCGATCCGCCGCACTCGGCCCCGCAGCAAGGCCCAGGTCAGCGCCGCCGCGATCAGGCTCCGCGTCCCCATGATGGCCATGGGGTGCCAATCGACCCACTTGATCAGAACCCCGCCCGTGCTCCAAAGCAACGCCGCCCCCAAGAGGGCGGCCACTGCGCGTCGTCGCTCGCTCATCGCGCTCCCAGCATGGCTATGATGCGTCCCCCGTCTGCCAGAGTATAGTCGGATGAGCGGGGATGTCAGGTCGAGGCGGAGACGGCAGGACCGGGCTCAACCCCGTCTGCGGGGCGGGGGTTGGCCTTGGGTTGAGGCCGAGGTGTTCGCCCCA
>CAYOBT010000393.1:0-3060 GCA_964402205.1 uncultured Anaerolineales bacterium | reverse complement strand
AGAGACGTTTGCAGGCGATCGCTCCCATCAACCGTTGGGCCCACCTGCACGCCACGTACGTCCGCATCCACCGCATAGCTGTAGATGGGTTGGTAGAGGAGGACAGCGGGAACGTCCTCGTCAAAGAGCCGCTGGAAGCGGTAATAGAGGTCCCTTCGCAGCGCAAGATCCGTGGTAGCGCGAGCCGTCTCTAGCAGGCGATCGGCGTCCGGATTGATATAGCCGCAGAAGTTGAGCCCGTCTTCGCTGACTTGCGTCGAGTGCCAATAGGCATAGGGATCCGGGTCGGGCGGGAGGCTCTCCCAGCCACCTAGGATGGCATCGTAGCGACGTCGTCTGAGCTGCTCTTGGACCAGCTCATCCCACGGTACGACGGTAGTCTCGACCTTTATCCCTATTTCGGCAAGCTGCTCAGCTATGCGCTCGATCATGGCCAGTCGCGCGGCATCGCCCTCGTTGGTGGCCAGGGTGAATGCGAGCTGGACGGCTCCGCGTGAACGCAGACCGTCCCCATCAGGATCCAGCCAGCCAGCCTCTTCGAGCACGGCACGGGCTTTTTGCGTGTCTTGGTGATAGGTGGCTGCATCGGGATCGTAGGCCCACGAGTTCGGTAGGATGGGGGTATCTAGCACGATGCCTTGCCCGTAGAGTACCTCATCGACCAGTGCCTGGCGATCAAGCGCCCACATGATGGCCTGACGGACTGCGCGGTCCTGGAAAAGGGCGCGATCCAGGTTCAGGAAGACAAGGGTGTAGCCCGATAGGGGAGCCGAGTACAGCGTAAGGTTTGGATCTTGCCGCACAAACTCTAGGTGTTCGGGAAGCACCCTCGAGATGCCAGAGATCTGCCCTCGTGTGTACGCCTCATAGACTGCGGCTAGCGAGGGATAGAATCGAAAGGTGATGCGGTCTAGGAAAGGCCCATTGCTCTCATCAGCGCGATAGTACGCCCGATGGGGCACCAAGGAGACACTGCGTGCGCTAACCTGCTCGATCTTCCACGGCCCTGTCCCGATGGGCGTGGCGTTAAAGGTGGCGGAAGGCAAGTCACTCGCAGCGATGCCACCGAGGATGTGAGCGGGGAGGATGCCTACCGTCGCAAAGTCTAGGAATGGCGTGAAAGGCTCGCGCAACACGAACCGGACTGTGTGGTCATCCAACTTTTGGATGACGACATTGCGCCACATTTCCGCTAGAAAGGCCGCCCCAGCATAGTCCGGATCCTGGATAGACGTGAGCGTATAGACAACATCATCCGCAGTAAAGGGAGCACCATCGTGCCATGTGACGTCTTTCCTCAGATAGAAGGTATAGATTGTCTCATCGGGGCTGATATCCCATCGCTCCGCGAGATCAGGCACGATCGTGCCATCCGTCTTGGCGCGGACAAGCCCAGAGAACACCAGCGAGGCGATATCACGATCGACGGGGTTGGCGTGGCAGAGAATGGGGTTGATCATCCGAGGGTTGCCCGCGACGCCCTCAACGTACGTGCCGCCACTCACGGGCACCTCAACGGTGGCCACTTGATACGAGATATAAGCTACACCCGCTACTAGGACCACAAGTCCTAGTAGCGTAAGCAGCACTGGCGGGCGGCTGCGAGCCATGGCGTTCCGCTTTCGCGACAAGCTATGCTTGTAGGATGACGCTCAGCAGCGACATTAGGAAAAAGATCACAGCCAAGCCGATGGTGATCTGGAACATGGTCTTCTCGACACCGCGCCGAGTGCGATGGATCGAGCTATCGCCACCCAGCATGCGCCCGAGCCCGGCCGTGCGACTCTGGAGCACGATCAGCGCGATCAGAGCCAGAGAGATGATCATCTGGACGATATTCAGGTAGGGACGCAAGGGTGACCTCCATACCGATGAAATGCAACCTTTGCGATTATAGCATCTGACCTAACACTGGGCAAGATGGATCGTGTCCGGTGGCGAGACGGGCGATCGGCGTTGACGCCGTGAGCGGTAGGTCATATCCTCCAATCGTGGAGCGTATCGCGAGAGCGACAACAGGGAGAGGGCCATGCATCTCGGCGTACAGTACTACCGTCCCCCATTCCCCGAGTCCCACCATTGGAAGGATGACCTGGCGCAGATCCGTGAGTCAGGCCTTGATACGTTGCAGCTATGGGTGGTCTGGGGATGGGTCGAGCCATCGCCTGGCGCGTTCGTGTTTGACGACTATGACACGCTCGTCGAGCTAGCTGGCCAAGAGGGCCTCAACGTCGTGTTGAGCACCATTGCTGCCGTTCAGCCATACTGGATTCACCGTGTGGTCCCTGGCAGCGAGATGGTGGATCATCGAGGCGATCGGGTCATCTCGAGCAATCGCGGCGAGTGCCACTTTGGGCTGACACCAGGAGGCTGCATCGATCATCCTGGGGTGTGGGAGCGAATGAGCTCCTTCCTGACGGAGGTAGTCAAGCGGTACCGGGGCGCCGAGAACGTGGTGGGATGGGACGCTTGGAATGAGTTGCGCTGGAACGTCCAGGCGGACGGGCTGGTGTGCTTCTGCGAGCACACGCTCCGAGCGTTCCGCGAATGGCTCGGCGAGCGTTACGGAGGCCTGGATGGCCTGAATCGGGCTTGGCTGCGTCGCTACCAGAGTTGGGATGATGTGTTGCCAGGCAAGCTCCCCAACCGACCCTATACGGAGATGATGGCCTTTGAGCATTTCCTGACGTGGCGTGCTAATCGGCATGGTCGCCAACGCTACCATCTCATGAAGGCACTCGATCCGGATCGTCCGGTAACCGTGCATGCTGCCCATCCGTGTCCGCTGATGGTCGGCGATGCCGAGAATCATGCGGTCAATCGAGGAAACGACTGGCTCTATGCGGATGACTGCGATGGCGTCGGTTGCTCCAGCTTTCCCAAGTGGTTCGGCATGGACGATGCCGATCTGAGCGTTCGCGTGGAATACGTGAGCTCTGCGGCTAGGGATAAGCAGGTGTGGCTGAGCGAGGTCCAGGGGGGCCGATCATCGCTGGGGTTCGAGGTGTATCCGCCGGTAGATGCCCTCTCACAGCAGCGATGGATCTGGAGTGGTCTTGC
>CAYOBT010000392.1:1659-3067 GCA_964402205.1 uncultured Anaerolineales bacterium | reverse complement strand
GGGAACCAACGGAAGTAGATGTCCGAGTTGTCCTCGTACGCATCCTGGATCACCTGCCACGTTCCCAGTGCGCTGTTCTCAAAGACGAGACGGAACGTGAGCTCTACCGGCTGCCTTGCGCCCGTTCCGATCACATCCGAGTCCGCGCCAAACACGCTCACCTCGCCCGTGCGCCGCTCCCCGCCACCGGGGTCCACGCTCGCCAGAACCTGCGAGATCTCCGTCCACGCCTCGCCATCCTCGCTATACTCGACCAGAGCATTGCTCCACCATTCGATGCTGTCTGCTACCTGCGCCATCGTGCGCTACCTCCTGTTATCCGATCCGACACACCACTTCGAACCGACTGCCAACCGCCTCGGGCTCGGTGGAACCCGTCCCGTTCCACGTCACAAACTCTGCCGTCCACCGCACCTCACGCAATCCTGTCACGCCAAACCGATCATGTTGCGTCGCTCCCTCCTCTAGCGCATCCTCTATCGCGTCTTCCAGCGTCAACATCCGCCCATAGGCCTGCCCAAAGAACCCCGCTTCGCTGGCCCGCACGTCGATCCGAAACACCCACTCTAACCATCGTTGCGGCCAGCCTTGCCCCATGAACGTGTTGCGATCCGTCTCGCTCGCCATCGCCGTCTGCGATCGCAACCAATAGATCTGCGCCAGTGGCAGCTCTGGACGCCCTTCCTCTAGCTCCGAGCCCTGCTGTACGCGCAAGTTGTCGATCGTCTCTAGCGCCTCTTCCAGGCCGGCAAGCACGTCTGCCTTTAGCACCTCGCTCACTTGCCAACCCTCCCGCCACGCCAGTGCGACACGAGCTTGCCATACACGTTGCCCAGTATCTGCTCGCAGCGCCTCCGGTTAGACTCCCATGCACCTTTGAAAAAGAACCGGCCTTTGTGCCCTCGATAAGCCGCTTGGCCTGCGCGCGAGGCGCCAACGCGCCCGGCCAATATCCCCCGTTCTTGGTACAGTGAATAGAACAAGTTGGTCCACACCACGCCCTGCAATGCCCCACGGGCCGTCACGCGGGTCTCGCCCTTGATGCTCCCGCGCAACCGACCAGTACGCACCGGTGTCCGCACCTGGACCTGCGGCGTCAGAATCTTGACGCACCGATCCAGGCTCCGCGCCATCTCCACTGTCTTGTCGGCCCGCGCCAACATCGCCAGATGCGCGTCGGCCTGCTTCCACTCCGGCCCCACCGCCTGGCTCATCCTGCCCTCACCACCTTGAATCCCGGCGTGTTCACCAATAGCGCCTGCAAGTCCGCGTCCATCCGCCGGAAAAGGATCGCGCCGCCCTCGGGACCCACAATCGCATCCTCGAATGTCCCGCGCACCCGCTGGAAATACCGCGCCGCCTGGCCCAACACCAGCATCTCTAGCGCCGCCGGCACCTCCTCCGCATA
>CAYOBT010000392.1:0-1559 GCA_964402205.1 uncultured Anaerolineales bacterium | reverse complement strand
GCGCCGCCTGGCCCAACACCAGCATCTCTAGCGCCGCCGGCACCTCCTCCGCATAACCCCACCGCGCCGTCACCCGCACCGTCGGCACTCGCTGTTGCCGTCCGTACCGCCCCGACGTGAACCTGTTGCTGCTTGACGCCACTAGCAGCTCGTACGGCGTGCGCCCATAGGTCGGGCGCTCTGGCGATCCGCTTGCCGCCTCCCAGTCATCCGCGTCCCACGCCGTATAGCTGGTATCGCTGATGCTCTCCTTCACCTCTACCAGCTCCACGTCCACGCACTGGTCGATGTATAGCCATGCGAGCCCATTGCCCACATACATCCGTGTGGTTGGATACGCGCCCGCCACAAAGCCATCCTGCGAACGCCCACACACCTCTTCCACGCGGTTCTCGGCTGCCTCCAGGCATAGGGCGATCAGCGCGTCCTTCCCGTCGCCCTCATAGTCGATATATTCCTTGAACGCCTCTACCGTCACATACTTGGGGCTCATCGCACCCCCTCATGCCTACGCGCAAAACGTTTCGCCCACCGCTTCCGCATCCCGTCCTCTTCGCTCTCGCGACATTGCACCGTCACCCCCGGCGCTACCTCGATCTGGATCAGCGGCTCGCCCGCCGTGCTGCGCCGATGGCGTGGCCGCACGCTTCGCCCCGTCGCCTGCCGCGCCTGCGTTGCAATCTCTTGTAACCAGGTACGCGGTAGCACGCATAGCATCGGCTTTACGCGGTAGAATGATCGCAAGAACGCCAGCCGTGGCTCGCCTCCGCCACCCATCTCATCTACCCAGGTCGCCACCAACGTCTCGCCGGCCTCGTTCTTGCGCACAAACAGCAGCTCGTGGCTGTACAGCAGCACCCGCAGATCCCGCACCACGTCCCGGGTACGCTTCCGCTCGCTTGGCGTCCCCACGTCCTCCGCTGTCTCGCCATACCGCCATAGCGGGACCGCCGCGTCCCACTTGTCCAAAAACCGCCATGCTGCCGGCAACAGATCCCACGGCACCGTGGTGCCCGGAGTCACGATCAACGTCTTCTGCCAGGGCACACTCGGCTCCTCACGCACTATGCACGCCAGCTTGTGCGCCTTGGCCTGCTCCGAGATCTTTGCGTCTTCGCCCAGCAGCAACACGCCCCGTTCTGCCACTATCTACCCCCGGTTCTTGTGAGGAAACGCCTCATCCAGCACGGACAAGCCCAAAAACGGACATAGCCGCTCGTACCCTTCCCCGCCACAGATGTTCAGCTCTAGCAATCGCGCGCGCTCGTGGGCGAAAAACGCCCGCACCCGCGCCACATGCTCTCGATAGACGCGTCGGAACACCCCTGGATCGTACGTCTCGATGCCATACGTCGCCCGCCGGTTCCACAGCTTCCACGCCATGATCCGTTCGATCGGTTTCAGCGCATAGTGCGCTTTGCACGAGGCCAACCAGCTCTCCTCATCGCGCACCGTCAGCACGAATCGCGCCCTCGGATACAGCCTCGCCAACGTCTCCATATACGGCACCACCGGCGAATCCGTCACCGCGTCATAGGCCTCGGCCGTCTCGATCACCT
>CAYOBT010000391.1:1129-3072 GCA_964402205.1 uncultured Anaerolineales bacterium | reverse complement strand
CGAGATTCGCGGTCGGTACGATCAGGATGCTATCTAGACTTTGCTCAAAAGGCAGTCGCAGCCTTCTCTCTTCGCGCGCGGGCCGATAGCGTAACGTCCCCCGATCGTCAGCCAGTCCAGCGGCTCTTGCGACGCTCAACCTGCGAGCGTGGCCGTCCTCGCGGTCTGTGCCCCCTCGTGCTTCTAACAGCGACGTGCTTTCCTCCGTCAAGCTTGCCATCCACACGTGATTTCGCGCTTGACGCATGCGTCCAGACCGCGTAAGATCACCCAGACATAGGCTGAGGTACGGGTAGCCGCACGCATACGCTCGTGCTTGACGGGAAGAGGGCCTACGGTGCACTGGGATTTCACGCCATACGCTTGGCCGCTCCTGGCATCGGGCGTGCTTAGCGTCGCTCTCGCGGTGCTGGCGCTCAAGCGTCACCCCGCCAAGGGAGCGCTCGCCTTTGCCTCTCTCGAGTTCGCCGTCGCCGTGTGGGCCATCGGCTACGCCCTAGAGCTCTCTAGCGCCACCCTCGATCAGAAGCTGTTCTGGGCAAGCGTCCAGTACGTAGGCATCGTGAGCGTGCCCGTCTTCTGGTTCGTGTTCGCGCTCCGCTACGGCGGCAAGCCTGTGCGTCCTTGGAGCCCCACCGCCCTGCTGCTGATTCTGATGCCCGTCGTCACCCTCATGCTTGCCTGGACCAACCGCTACCACCTGCTCCTGCGCAGGGACGTCGTGTTGGAGACGGTCGGCGACCTCACCGTCATCAGCAAGACTTACGGTCCCTGGTTCTGGGTGCACGCGGCATTCTCGTATGCACTCCTCGCCATGGGGACACTCGTCCTCGTCCAGGAGACCTTTCGCTCATCCCGCCTCTACCGAGCTCAGACGGTTGCATTGGTGCTTGGCGCCGTCGTTCCGTGGATCAGCAATGCCATCTATCTGACCGGGCACAGCCCCGTACCCGGCATGGACATCACGCCGGCCACCTTTGCCATATCGGGCGTTGCTATCGCCCTAGCGCTCTTCCGCTACGGCCTGCTCGACCTCGTCCCTGCAGCGCGCGACGCCGTCATCGCTTCGCTCAGCGACGGCGTGATTGTCCTCGATGACCGCAGCCGTATCGTCGATGTGAACCCCGCTGCCGAGCATATCATCAATCTGAGCTCTTCGGAGGCCGTTGGTCGGCACGCTAGCATCATCTTTGCAGACTTTGCCAGCGATCTCTCCCAATGCTGGAAAGCCTCGGATGCGCGCGCCGAGATAACCCTTGGCTCTGGCAACGAGGCCGAACACTATGACGTGCGCGTGTCGCCGCTCTTTGACGAACGCGAGCTGCTCACGGGGCGCGTCATCCTCCTACACGATGTCACCGAGCGCAAGCTGTTCGAACAACAACTCACCTACGTAAGCACGCACGATCCTCTCACGGATCTCTACAACCGCAGCTACTTTGAGGATGAGATGGATCGCCTCGGAGACTATGATGGGCCCGTTGGCGTGGTGATCGTCGATGTCAACGGGATGAAGGCCACCAACGACCGCTTTGGCCATCCAGCGGGCGATACGCTGCTTCGGCGCGTAGCGACCATGCTAAAGGCCGTCTTTCGGACTAACGATATCGTCGCGCGCATCGGCGGGGACGAGTTCGCCATCCTATTGCCAGGGGCGAACGAGACGGGGACCACAACCGCCCTCAACCGCATGCGCCGCGCGCTCGCTGCCCAACGCGAGCTCCAGCAGAGCGAACGAATTAGCCTTTCCATGGGGAGCGCCGTCGCTCCTACCGGAGGCGCCATCCGTCGCGCCTTCCGAGAGGCGGATGCCAGCATGTACGCCGACAAGGAACGCCATCGGGCCGCCAACGGCATCAGCCCCGACCCTCGCCTGAACTAAGCCCCGCCCGCGAGCTCGTCTTTCCTTGGCGTTCGGTGCTCCTCACCCTATACTGGTGCCG
>CAYOBT010000391.1:0-1119 GCA_964402205.1 uncultured Anaerolineales bacterium | reverse complement strand
CCCTAGGAGGAGCCATGAACCACGTAGAACGTTTCCGGGCGCTGATGGCCTTCGAGCCCGTAGATCGTCTCCCGAGACTAGAGTGGGCCACCTGGTGGAACCAAACCATCGATCGATGGCATCAGGAGGGCTTGCCCAAGCACCTCACCGATACATACGATATCGATCTCTACTTTGGGCTGGATCCGCACAAGCAGTTCTGGTTCAGCCCGCGCCTTCCGAGCATGCCCCCGCCAGCTCACCACGGCGCCGGTATCATCGCAGACGCCGACGACTATGAGCGGCTGAGGGTGCATCTCTTCCCGCCCGTAGAACCTCTCGTTGCGGACATGGCCCCGTTTGGGGAGCTGCAGAGCCAGGGCGAGTGTGTCGTCTGGTTCACCATCGACGGCTATTTCTGGTATCCCAGAACGCTGTTTGGCATCGAGGAGCATTTCTACGCGTTCTACGATCAGCCCGAGTTGATGCATCGCATGAACGCCGAGTACACGGAATGGGCCATCAATCTCATCCATGCCATGGCGAGCGTCTGCAAACCCACCTACATGACGTTCGCAGAGGACATGTCTTACAACCACGGGCCGATGCTGAGCAAGGATCTGTTCGACGAGTTCATGACCCCCTACTACCAGCGCATTGTGCCCGTGCTGCGCGAATATGATGTTCTCCCCATCGTGGATTCGGACGGCGACATCACCAAGTTGGTGCCCTGGTTTGCCGAGGTTGGCGTACACGGGTTCCTGCCCCTCGAGCGACAAGCGGGCGTCGATCTCGCCAGCCTTCGAGAGGCCCACCCGCGGGTTCGGGTCATCGGGCATTTCGACAAAATGACGATGACCAAAGGCACCGATGTGATGCGCGCCGAGTTCGAGCGGCTCGCACCGATCATGCAGCAACGAGGCTATGTCCCCAGCGTGGACCATCAGACGCCGCCGGGGGTGTCTCTCGCCCAGTACCGAGACTACCTAGCGCTCCTGTGGGAGTACACATCCCAGCCGCTGTAAGAGAAGGGAGACCTTCATGCCACACCCGAACACACCCAATCGCGCCCCCAATATCATCCTTATCATGGCCGACCAATGGCGAGGCGACTGCCTATCGGTCTATGGCCACCCAACC
>CAYOBT010000390.1:0-3116 GCA_964402205.1 uncultured Anaerolineales bacterium | reverse complement strand
CGGTATGGGTACACGCTTTGCCGTGTCGCAGACCCCAGGAGCACCAGCAGAGTCAAAGAGGTCTAGATGACTGCCCCCAAGGCTTCCAAACCTGTTTTCGAGGAACCTCTCCATGTCGGCCGGCCCAACATCGGCGATCGAGCACAGTTCCTTGCCCGAATCAATGACATGCTGGACCGAAGCTGGCTCACCAACAATGGCCAGTATGTGCGTGCCTTTGAGCAGAGCATCGCCGAGATGGTCGGCGTCAAGCACTGCATCGCTACATGCAACGCTACCATCGGGCTGGAGATTGCCGTCCGCGCTCTCGGCCTCGAGGGAGAGGTGATCATTCCTTCCTTCACCTTTGTCGCCACGGCACACGTGCTCCAATGGCAGGGGATTACCCCCGTCTTTGCCGATATCAACAGGCATACCCACAACCTCGATCCTGAGCGGGTAGAGGCGTTGATCACCCCACGAACGACGGGCATTCTCGGCGTACACGTTTGGGGACGTCCCTGCGCCATTGACCTCCTCACAGACATAGCGCGACGGCACCGCCTGCACCTCCTCTTTGACGCAGCTCACGCCTTTGCATGCTCGCACAAGGGACAGATGATCGGATCCTTTGGCGACGCCGAGGTGTTCAGCTTTCACGCTACCAAGTTCTTTAACACGTTCGAGGGAGGGGCTATCGCCACAAACGATGATGACCTCGCGAACAGGATCCGTCTGATGAGGAACTTTGGCTTTGCCGGCATGGACAACGTCGTGGAAGTGGGCACCAATGGCAAGATGAGCGAGTTCGCGGCGGCCATGGGGCTGACCAATCTGGACAGCCTGGACGCGTTCATCGCGGCGAACCGCCGCAACTATTTCGCCTACCAGCAGATCATGGATGATCTACCTGGCATTGCGATGATCACCCTGGACGAATCAGAACGCAACAACTACCAGTACGTCGTCGTCAAGATCGACCAAGAGCGAGCAGGGCTAAGCCGCGACGAGCTCTTCCAGATTCTCCACGCGGAAAACGTGCTAGCCCGCCGCTACTTCTGGCCGGGCTGCCATCGCATGGAACCCTACCGCACACTCGATCCAGACGCTGGAGAACACCTGCCAGAGACCGAGCGCCTCTCAGAGCGGGTCTTGGTCCTGCCCACAGGCACCTCAGTCACCCCTACAGATATCGCGACCATTGGTGCCATTCTCCGCGATGCCATCGGGCAGGCCAGAGGCGCCCATCGAGCTAGCCCCAACCGATGACCACGCTCAGGTCACGCACGATCTCCGGGCTCCTGTGGAGCTTTACCGAGCGCATGGGGCTGAACGTGCTCAAGCTGGGCATCAGCATTTTGCTGGCACGTCTGCTCTCACCCGCCGAGTTCGGCTTGATAGGCATGCTCGCCATCTTTGTGGCCGTGGCGCAATCGCTGCTCGACTCGGGATTCAGCAACGCGCTCATCCAGAAACAGGACGCCGACCGCGTGGACGAGTGCTCTGTGTTCTTCTTTAACATCGGGATAGGCCTAGTGATGGCCGCTGCTCTCTACCTGGGCGCCCCGGCCATCGCCCGCTTCTACGAGCAGCCTCAACTCGTCGGCCTGGCACGTCTCTTCTCGCTGGGTATCCTGATCGATAGTTTTGGTCTGATCCACGCCACGGTGCTCACCAAGCGCATCGAGTTCAAGGCCCAGATGCGTGTCGGTCTCTTTGCCACAGCCGCCTCTGGCGCGCTGGCTATCGCACTGGCGCTTGGGGGCCTGGGCGTCTGGAGCCTCGGGATTCAGCTTGTCGCGGAAGCCACTCTCCGCACGATAGGTCTCTGGATCGCGTGTTCGTGGCGGCCCGCATGGATCTTTAGCGTCAAGTCACTACGCCAGCTGTTCGGATTCGGCTCCCGTCTTCTCGCTGCGGGGTTGCTCAACACCTTCTTCCAGAACTTGCATCAAGCGTTCATCGGCAAAGTGTTCACCGCCACGGATCTCGGATACTACAGCCGAGCCCGTTCCATGGAGCTAGCGGCCGCGGGCGCCACCAGCCACACGCTGTCCCGCGTCATGTTCCCAGCTCTCTCCACCATCCAGGAAGACCCCGTTCGACTGGGCCAGGTGTACCGCAAGGCCATCACCCTTTCCGCTTTTCTGCACCTGCCCATGATGACCATCCTCATCGCCGTCGCCCGGCCACTGTTCCTCCTCCTGCTATCCGAGCGCTGGGCTCCAAGCATCCCGTACTTTCAGTTGCTGTGCGTTGCCGGTCTCTTGTATCCACTGCAAGTCTTGAACCTGAACCTGCTCAAGGTTGCCGGCCGATCGGACCTGTTTCTAGGCCTCGAGGTGATCAAGAAGCTGGTGATGGTAGCGTCCATTGCCATCACCTACCGCTGGGGCATCGTAGGGCTCCTCTATGGTCAGATCGTCACATCGGTGATCGTCTATGTGCTCAACAGCGCCTACTCTCAACGGATGATCGGCTATGCCACGGTGACACAGATCCGCGACATCTTGCCATTCCTTGCCGTATCGGCGACTGCCGGGGGCCTCAGCTACTTGGTTGGCCAGGCGATGGACGGCCACCTCTTCCTGCGACTGCTCGTTCAGACGGCGGTGGGCGCGATCTCGTACGTAGCAATCGCCTGTGCGCTCCGCTTCTCGGCACTTGATGAGGTGCGCTCGGTCCTGGATGGTCTCCTTCGACCCGGCGTCGCAACCGACGGAGTGCAGCCATGACTCGACCCATCGCGAGCGTCAGGATCATTACATACAACCACGCACCCTACATCGCCCAAGCCATCGACAGCGTCCTTTCGCAACGCACGTCCTACCCGCATGAGATCATCATTGGCGAAGATTGCTCCACCGACGGCACCCGCGAGATCGCTCTGAGATACCAAGACGGCTATCCTGATCGAATTCGCGTTATCACATCGGAGCAGAATGTGGGGGCTCGCGCCAACAGCCTCCGATCCAATGAGGCTTGCCAGGGCAAGTACCTAGCCTTTCTCGACGGTGACGACTACTGGCACAACCCAACCAAGCTACAGAAGCAGATCGACCTGTTGGAAGCCCATCCGGAGATCGGCCTGGTCCACGGTGAGGCCAACGTCTTGGATCAGGCAACAGGTGACATCA
>CAYOBT010000389.1:0-3118 GCA_964402205.1 uncultured Anaerolineales bacterium | reverse complement strand
AGGCCGAGCAGCACTTGCTCGAGGTCTTTGCCGAGATGCTGGTCAATGTGCAGCTTCGCCAAGCCACCGTTCAGGAGCTCGAGCGCAGTCGTGAGCAATACATACTCGCCATCCGCGGCAGCAACGACGGCATTTGGGACTGGGACCTGCGCACCAACAGCCTGTACCTCTCACCCAAATGGAAGGAGCAGCTCGGCTACCGCGATGACGAGATGGAGAACAGCTTTGCCACCTTTGCCAATCTCCTTCACCCCGAAGACCAGCCAAGGGTCACGGCGTATGTCCAGCGATATCTGCAGGGTGAGCTGCACCAGTACGAGACCGAGTTCCGCATGCGCCACAAGGATGGCTCGTGGCGCTGGATGATGGCACGCGGGGAGGCGCTCCGTGATCCCGATGGAGTCGCCTACCGCATGGCAGGCTCGCATACCGACATCACCGACCGCAAACGCCTGGAACAGGAGCTCCGCGACGCCGCCGACCACGCCGAGTCGCTCATCGAGAGCATGCCCGATCTCCTGATGATCCTCGGCCTTGACGGCGTCTTTGTTGACTTTCGGGGAGCCCAAGACGAGCTCTACGCGAACCCAGACGACTTTGTCGGGAAGCACTACCGAGATGTCCTCCCGGCGGATCTAACCGAGCAGCTCGACAACGTTCTGCCACGCATTCTCGAGACGGGTGAGATGATGACGCTGGACTATGCCTTGGATGTCCATGGTGACAAGCACTACTATGCCGCACGACTGGTAGCCTTTGGCCAAGATGGCGTTATCGCCTCCGTCCGCGACGTCACGATGGAACGTCTCGCCGAGCAGGAGCTTCGCCGCGCACGCGCAGCGGCCGAAGAGGCGAACCGCGCCAAGAGCGAGTTCCTTGCCAGTATGAGCCACGAGATCCGCACCCCCATGAACGGCGTCCTCGGCATGACCGAGCTCGCCCTCCAGACCGAACTGACCGATGAGCAGCGTGAATACCTGAGCATGGCCCACGATTCGGCCGTCTCGCTGCTCGATCTCATCAACGACATCCTTGACTTTAGCAAGATCGAGGCCGACCGCCTGGAGCTGGAGCAGGTGGACTTTCGCGTCGATCACTTGATCGGCAACACCCTCAAACCGATGGCACTGCGAGCCGCTGCCAAGGGCGTCGAGCTGGCCTACGAGATCAGCGAAGATACGCCGGCCAACGTACGCGGCGATCCCGCTCGCCTGCGCCAGGTGCTGGTCAATCTCGTGTCCAATGCCATCAAGTTCACCGATGAGGGCGAGATCCTCGTCACCTGCCGCCCGCTGCACATCGATCGGGACGACGTGGCGCTCGAGTGCGTCGTTAGCGACACGGGCATCGGCATCCCCAAGGGAAAGCTCGGGGACATCTTTGAGCCGTTCGTCCAGGCCGATGCCTCCACCACACGCCGCTATGGCGGATCGGGGTTGGGCCTGCCCATCTGCAAGCGCCTCGTCGAGGCCATGGGCGGCGAGATCTCTGTCGAGAGCGAGCCCGGTCGCGGCAGCACGTTCGCCTTCAGCTGCCGGCTGGGGCACGCGGAGCAAAGCATCGAGGACATAGCCCAGCGCACCAAGGCCGCCACCGATGCCTTGCGGGGAATGCGCGCCCTGGTGGTCGACGACAATGCCACCAACCGTCGCATCCTCATCGACAGCCTGGAATCGTGGGGGATGCTGGTGCTGACGGCAGAAGATGGCCCGACCGCTCTGCAGGCGCTTGCCCTGGCTGAAGCGGCGAACGCTCCCTTTGGGCTGATCGTCGTGGATACCGTGATGCCCAGCATGGATGGCTATGCGCTGGCGCGGGTCATCCGCCAGAACGAGGCTTGGCGGGATACGCCGCTCCTCATGGTCAGCTCGGACCCAAGCCTGGCCTCGTGCCAGGAATCTGGCGTGTCACACTGCCTGCGGAAACCACCCACGCAGTCCGAGCTCTTTGACGCACTGATGGAGACCTTGGGTTCGAGCAAGCGAGCTGCGCAAGCCGAGGAGCCCACCGAACCCGATGGCACAGCGTCCAACGGACTCTGCATCCTGCTGGCCGAGGACAACCTGGTCAATCAGCGCGTGGCGGCCACGATGCTGCGTCGCCGAGGACATCAGGTGGATATCGTCGAGTCCGGTGCGATGGCTGTCGATAGAGCCCTTGCCCAGACATACGATGTCATTCTGATGGACGTGCAGATGCCCGAGATGGACGGCATCGAGGCGACGCGTCGCATCCGCGAGGCCGAAGCCGAGACGGGCCGCCACGTGCCCATCATCGCCATGACCGCCCACGCCATGCAAAGCGACATGGAAAAATGCCTTGCAGCAGGCATGGACGCCTACCTGGCCAAGCCGATCCGCCAGAAAGAGCTTGTCGCTATGATCGAGGACGAGTTGATACTGGATGAGGAGGAAGACCCGGCAGAAGTGTTCGATCCCGCCAGCCTGCTCGAGACGCTGTCCGGCGATGCAGCCACGGCCCACGAAATCCTGTCGCTCTACTTGGAAGAGATCGAGGATGATATGGCGGCCCTAGACGCGGCTCTCGAGGCTGGCGACATGCAAAAGGTCCAGCGCCAGGCACACGCCCTCAAGGGCGCCTCGGCCACCATCGGGGCCACCGGCCCCGCAGAGGTAGCCGCCGCACTGGACGCGGCTGCCCGCGCCCACGACATCGACGCCGTCACCGAGGCCATCGAGGTCCTGCATCGGTCCGTCGCGCGCGCTGTGCCCCTCATCCAGGCCCAAGCGCGCAAGCTTGCATAGAGCACGGCTGCCATTCCTGCCTACAGCAGAGCCCGCAAGCGCCGTCGATAGTAGCAAAAGCTCGCCCAAGAGACATCTGGCGGCACATAGTGATCGCAGCCGGGGATATAGCCGCCGGATCGAATCACCGGCGCGATCCGTTCGAGCTCCGCGTCGATGGCGGCCGGTCCCAAAGCCAAGGCGTTCTTGTCGATGCCACCCATCATCCCCAAGCGAGGGTAGCGGCCGCGCACCTCGGCGACATCCATCCCCGCCCGCACCTCGAATGGGTAGAGCGCCGTGACGCCCACCTCCAGGAACTGCGGGATGAGATCCCAGACGTTGCCGTCGGTATCCAATAGGATGATATCGAG
>CAYOBT010000388.1:0-3120 GCA_964402205.1 uncultured Anaerolineales bacterium | reverse complement strand
CATGCAGGATTTGGCCTAGGCGTGGAGCGCACCGTCACTTGGATAGCCGGCATCCACCACATCCGCGAGACCATTCCGTTCCCGCGGACGCTGGGCCGCATGTACCCTTAGCCCGCCATCTAGTCCAGATCCACGACAGCACCACTGCTTTGGCCTGCCCGAAGATGGAGCTATTAGATGTCGAAACGGACCGTTGTCATTCTGCTAATTCTGTTACTGGCGCTCTGTGGCCTCACCACGCTCTGCAGCGTGGGAGGCGTGATCGTCTATCGTCAACTACAGGATATGCAAGCGCCCGAGACAACTGACGGGACGCCCGGTGCTACCGTCAGCGCTACTGCGGCGCCACGCACCCCTAACGGCGGCGAGATCACGCTCTATGGCAGCCTGCCCCCCACGCTGGATCCCGCCATGGTGCAGGACAGCACCTCCGCCGAGTATGTGGTGCATCTTTTCAGCGGGCTGGTCTCTCTGGACGCGGAAGCAGAGATCATCCCCGACCTGGCAACCCACTGGGATATCACGGGGGGTGGAACCGTCTACGTTTTCCATCTCGACGCAGAGGCACGCTTCAGTGACGGCCGTTCCATCACGGCCGATGACGTAGCGTTCTCCATCGAGCGAGCGCTATCGCCCGCGCTGAGATCGCCGGTCGCGACGAGCTACCTAGACGACATCGTGGGAGCTCTGGCCTATGCCTCTGGAGAGGCCGCTACCGTCGAAGGATTGGAAGTCATCGACGATCACACCGTCCGTATCACCATTGACGCGCCCAAGGCCTACTTTCTGGCCAAGCTGACCTACCCCACATCCTACGCAGTCGATCGCAGCCAGGTCACCGAAGATGGCTCGTGGATGCTCGAGCCAGTCTGCAGCGGCCCCTTTGCCCTGCAAGAGATCGATCGAGATCACCTCGTACTAGAGCGCAATCCGCACTATGTTGGTCGCTCCGTCAACTTGGACACTGCCACCTATGTCTTTGGCGCCGGCGATCCCATGACCATGTACGAAACCGGCGAACTGGATATTGTCGCGGTTTCACCCTACGAGATCGAGCGCGTGCTCGACCCACGCAACCCGTTGCATAGCCAGCTTCACACTGCGCCGGCCGCATCGGTGCGATACCTGGGCTTTAACACCGATGAGCCTCCCTTTGACGATCCGGCCGTGCGACGGGCATTTGCCATGGCGATCGACAAGGAGCGGCTCGCCGATCTGGTGTTCCGTGGTACGGCCCTAGCGGCCGATGGCATCCTGCCGCCAGCCTTGCCAGACCATGACCCATCCTTTGAGGGCATTGCATACGATCCTGAAGAGGCCCGCGCGGTGCTTGCCACGTCTCGCTATGCTGACAAGATGCCCGAGCTCGTGCTCAGCACTGCCGGTACCAGCGCCCACCTTGGCTCGGATGCCCGCGCCGTGCTTGCCATGCTAGAGGAGAATCTAGGGCTGGAGGTCACTGTCGAGCAGCTAGAGTGGGCAGACTTTTTGGAGGATCTGAACCGAGGTCGCTTCCAGATGGCATTGTCGGGCTGGATTGCGGACTATCCGGACTCGCAGAACTTTCTCGACCTTCTTTTCCACAGCGCCAGCCCCCAGAACCGCAGCGGCTATGCCAATGCTGACGTAGATGCTCTGCTAGAGAGCGCACGAGCGAAGCTGGATCCCGAGCGTCGGACGGAGCTCTACCGCCAGGCGGAGCGCATGATCATCAACGACGCGCCGTGGATCCCGCTAACGCATGCTGTCTCTTACACGCTGGCCAAGCCACATGTTCGCGGCCATATCTCGTCCTCCACCATGTACCCATGGCTATGCGACATCTACCTGGCTCGTTAGTGCCATCTGCGCAGCCAGGATCATCGCGGAACCACGACATGGCGCCGCTGCTAGAGATACGGGACCTTCGCGTCACCTTTCGCACGCTGGAGGGAACGGTCCACGCTGTCAACGACCTGAGCCTCTCGCTAGAAGCTGGCGAGACACTCGGCATCGTCGGCGAGAGTGGCTGCGGCAAGAGCGTCAGCATGCTAGCAGTCATGCGCCTGATCGCATGGCCCCCGGCCATACCGCCGATGAGCCCACCACCGCGCTCGACGTCTCGCTCCAAGCTCAGATCATCAACCTGCTAGAGGATCTTCAGGAGCAGTTCGACCTCACGTACCTCTTTATCACACATGACCTATCGGTGGTCCGTCACGTCAGCGACCACATCACCGTCATGTATCTAGGCAAACTCGTCGAGCTGGCAGACCGGACAAGCCTCCACGGCAGCCCTCGCCACCCGTACACCCAGGCGCTGCTATCGGCTGTCCCTGTTCCGGATTGAGAGGCAGAGACCAAGCGACAGCGAATCATCCTAGAGGGCGACGTCCCCAGTCCCGCGAACCCGCCCAGTGGCTGCAACTTTCGTACGAGGTGCCCGTACGCCATGCCCCTGTGCGCTGAGGCAGAACCAGAGTGGAGAGAGGTAGAGCGGGGACACTGGGTGGCGTGCCACCGAGCCTGAGAGAGTCGGTGCCGCCGAGAGGCTGACCGGCATCCGCTCTCGACGCTCCCCGTCTAGCTCAACGAACGCTGACGCCTCCATCGCCAAAGAAGCCAGCCTACCAAGGCAGCCATCCCCAGCGCCGTTGCCGCCACCCCGAGGAAGATGCCTTCACGGTACGGCGGCGGATCGCTGACGCTGATCCCCTCACGCCGAGCATACTCGGCGCGATCCAGGCTAGATCGCAGGCTCTCGCGGAAATCGGAGGCAGGTCTCACCGGCTGCAGTGCCTCCCTCACGGCGACCTCAACGTCCCCGAGGTCATCCTCGTCGGCGTTGCGCGGCCACAACCTGTGGGCCGCTTCAGCCACGCCGTCACGTACGCGAGCCCAAAGATCGCGGCCCCTTTGCAGCGGTCCTTGTAGTTGATGGCTCATTCGATGTCGATCCCTCGCTTGCTCAACTCTTTGCGCAGTGCAACCAGCGTCCGATGGTAGAGCGACTTGATGGCGCCCTCGCTGCGTCCCAATACGGCGCCGATCTCGGCGTTTGTTAGCCCCTGTTCGTGCTTGAGCACGAGCAGCTCCTGCCGAACCCTACTGGGGTCAACACCGCGCAGACCGACCTTGTTG
>CAYOBT010000387.1:0-3132 GCA_964402205.1 uncultured Anaerolineales bacterium | reverse complement strand
TCAGGCGGTTGCCCTCCACCATCTCCCGCAGCAGGAAGGCGGCGTTGCGCTCCGCCATGCGGAGGTAGCGGTCGCTCCCCAGGGTCCAGGAGGCCTCGGCGTAGGCGGCCAGCATCAGCCCATTCCAGCCGGCCACGACGTTGCCATCGATGGCTGGCGGCACCCGGCCGTGCCGGGCCCGCAGCAGCTTGGCCCGCGCACCTTGCAGGTCAGCCCAAGCCTCGCGATCGCCCTCGAAGCGGAGCACGTTGCCGCCATCCAGGTCACCCTCGACGGTGATGGCATAGGCGGTGGCAAAGGCCTCGGCCTCGTCGCCCAGCAGATGGCGCACCTCGTCGGCTCGCCAAAGAAAGTAGCGCCCCTCCTGCCCCTCGCTATCCGCGTCCTGGGCCGCATAGAAGCCGCCCGCGGGGTCGCTCAGCACCCGTTCGACATAGTCCAGCGTCCCCTCCACGGCTTGGCGATAGCGCTCCTCACCCGTGTACTGGTAGGCGTGGAGGTAGACCCGTGCCAAGAGGGCGTTATCGTACAGCATCTTCTCAAAGTGCGGTACCCGCCAGGCGGGATCCACGGCGTAGCGATGGAATCCCCCGCCCAGGTGGTCATAGATGCCGCCCTCGGCCATCGCGTCCAGGGCCCGCTGAGCCATCTCCAGCGGCCAATCGTGGGGCATTCCGCGGGCCCGCATCAGCAGGAACTCCAGCACCATGGCATGCGGGAACTTTTGCATCGTCCCCCAGCCCCCATGGCGCTCGTCCTGCCTAGCCAGCAGCTTGACGATGGCGCGGTCCAGCACCTCGGGGTTCAGCGTGTCCCCGCCGTCGCCTTTCGGCACCTCTCCGCCCAGGTTACCGCTGACTTCCTCTGCCAGCGCGGTCAGATCGACGCGGCGGGTCAACCACGCCTCGTGAACGGCCCGCAGCACCTGCAAAAAGCCGGGCAGCCCGTGGCTGGGCTCCGGCGGGTAGTAGGTGCCGCCGTGGAACGGCTGTCCGCTGGGCGTGAGAAAGACGGTCAGAGGCCAACCGCCCCGGCCCGTCAGGGCCTGCACCGCCCGCATGTAGACGCTATCCAGGTCGGGGCGCTCCTCCCGATCGACCTTGATGGGCAAGAAATGCTCGTTGAGGTAGGCGGCAACCTTCGCGTCCTGGAACGACTCGCGCTCCATCACGTGGCACCAGTGGCAGGCGCTGTAGCCGATGGAGAGGAAGATGGGCCGCTGGCGCCTGCGGGCCAGGGCCAGCGCCTCCGGACCCCAGGGGTACCAGTCCACCGGATTGTCCGCATGCTGGCGCAAATAGGGGCTGGTCTCGGTGGCCAGGCGATTGGGCATGGGCGTCTCCTTCGCGGTACAAGCGCGTGGGCCCATTCTACCAGAATGGCCAAAGCTTGCGCCAGCCTCGTCTCTCGCCCGCTTTGGCCGCTCCGCGAACCCTAGTGCCACCGTTTCCACGCCGCGCGTCGCGGCCTTCACCAACACGCCCGCCCGTGGTATTCCTTGCTGTGGCCCAAGGCGATGGATCTAGCGAGCCCCTTGTGAGGTACCGCCATGTCTGGTGACCGAGCACGGCACGAGCAACCGTCCGAGTACTGGCTCAATGAGCTGGTACGTCTCTACCTGAGCCTGCCTCCTGAGTATCGTCGTAACGCACACCGCTACCTTCGACGCTTGCACCGATTGGCCGTCCTGAGGCTGGCTCGCGCCTGGACGTACCTGCCGTCCCAGGATGAGGACCTGGACGGTCTCATAGAGGCCTGTGAGGCCGATATCCACGCCACGGGTATAGCCGGCCGAGTTAGCCCCACAGCGTGGGCTGCCTTCGAGTCCGCCGTCCGGCGCTGGTTGGGCCTGTCGCCCGACTGGGGGAAGCTGGGGCGGATCCTGGACCATTACGAGGGCACCGCATCGCTGGATGGGCTCCATGGCCTCCGTTTCCCCCACCCGCTCAGGGGCCTCATCGAACGCTCGGGCGTTCGGACCGCCTCCTCGGACGGACACGAGCGAAGCAAAGCCTGCCGCGAGCGGGAGGGGGCCAGGCGTTGGGTGCTGACGACCCTTCGAGATGGCGCTCCTGGCACCGAGGAGCGGTTCCTCGACGACTACCAGGATCTTCTGGCCGCCATGGCGAGGATCGCGCCCGTTCAGGCTTGGGGCTAAGGTACCAAGAGGCAGTCGGACGGAGTTGGAGCTTCGCTCACCGCGGCTCCTGCCATGGTCGTAGGCGAGGCCGGCGTACGCCCTATCCGGCGCCCGTCCTCGAAAGCCGCGCCAGCAAGGCCATCAGCAGCCTATCCAGCCACAAGGCCAGTAGCGTACGCACCCGAGCCATCCAAGAAGGAGCGCCATTCGCTCGCTGCCTTGCGTCCTCCCACTCGCGCTGGAGCCAACGCATCGCCCGACGATGGAAGGGACCCCGGCGCTCGTCCCAGACCGAGGGCACCCGATCGGCAAACCCGTAGCGAGCGTCCGACACGCGGCCTCGACGGGTTGCGCCTTGGTGCGGCTGTTGGCCGAAAGGCATGCCGGATGATGGGTGGGCTATCCCCACAGTAAGTACGTCGGGCAGTGTGTCCCTCAGCAAGGCCGCCGATCGTTTCAGGTCACGCCATCTCTCTGCCGGATGGCCCACGTTGAGGTACAGATGCGTCTGGACACCAAGCTCTCGGCACCTCCCGACGGCTCGTCGGATCTGCGCCACGGTGATGCCCTTGCGCATGGCCTCTAGGACAGCCTGCGATCCGGATCCGACGTCGAACGCTAGGCGCTCGCAGTTCGCCTCCTGCAGCCACGCCAGCAGCTCGTCGTCCACCAGATCGACCCTCGACATGCACTCGACCGGTATACTCAGGCCCTGGACCGGCACGCCATCGCGCCAGGCTCGCACCCAGGGGCGATCGCTTCCCATCATCTCGTCGATCACCCGCAGGGCGTCCGGCCGGTAGTCGGCCACGACCTTGCCCATCTCGTCCACCACGCTCTGTGGCGAGCGTCTGCGCAGCGTCTCCCCGCGGGCAGCCCGCTCGCACCCACCTTCGGATCGATCGACGAGGCGTTCGACGCGCCGCCCGACTCCACGGAGCAGGTCATCGACGGTATGCTCGACGCCTGGATCGAGCGCGAGCAGCCGATCG
>CAYOBT010000386.1:0-3136 GCA_964402205.1 uncultured Anaerolineales bacterium | reverse complement strand
GGGATCGCTAGCGAGGGCGCGCGCCACATAGACGCGCTGCCGCTGACCACCGGAGAGCTCCGCAAGCGCGCGCTCCGCCATCTCCTCCAGACCAACGTCCTCCAGAGCGCGATCCACCCTTTTGTCGTCCTCGGCCCGGTACCGCTCAAAGAGGCGTCGGTGCCCTAGGCGGCCCATGCGTACCACATCACGCACCCGAATGGGAAAGTCGCGGTCAAACTCCGCTTGCTGTGGGACCCAGCCAATAGCCTCCCTACCTTCCTCGACCGGCTTGCCCATGATGCGCACGGTCCCCCGTAGAGGGGACAAAAGCCCGAGAAGCACGCGCAGTAAGGTTGTCTTCCCGCCGCCGTTGGGGCCGATCAACCCGAGGAAATCGCGTTCGTAGACGGTCAGACTGACATCCTCGAGAACAGCCTCCTGATCATAGGCCGCCCAAAGACTCTCCACGCGGATGACCTCTCGAGGCTGGGCATCGCCGCTAGTTGCTGCCACCATTCCCCCTCCTCGGTTCACTCCCTCAAGACCTCTCCGAATGTCTCACTGACTTGACGCAGGTTCTCGGCCCAGTCACGGGCCAGCGGGCTAACGAGCAGCACCTCGCCATCGATCTCCTCGGCGATGACCTCCGCGGAACGGGTGCTGAACTCTGGCTGAGCAAACACCACCCGGATACCTTCTTGCTTTGCCGCGCGCACAAGCTGCGTCAGCTCGGCCGAGCTCGGCTCCTGGCCGCCCACCTCAATGGGGTACATCTCGAGCCCATAGTCCTCGGCGAAATAGCCCCACGAAGGATGGAACACCATGAACTTGCGATTCTCAAGCCCGCCGAGCTGCTCTCTGATCTCGGCGTCGAGCTCGTCAAGTTTGGCCTCGAAGGCCGCCAGATTCTGGCGGTACGCGTCCGCACGCTCGGGGTCAAGCCCGATCAACGCCGCGGCAATGTTGTCGGCCTGGATCTTGACCAAACGTGGCGAGAGCCAGATGTGCGGGTCCGGATGGGCAACCTCGCCATCATGACGATCGGCCTCCTCCTGATCGGATGCATGGCTATGCGCCTCCACCGAACGTCGCGTGATGCCTTCACTTGTGTCGACCATCAGCATGTCGGGATTTGCCGAAGCGATGCGATCCAGCCACGCATTCTCGAACGGAACGCCAATACTCAGGTAGGCATCGGCACGACTGAGGGCCACCATCTGCTCCGCAGTGGGCTCATAGGTTGCGGGGCTCTGGCCCGGTAGCACCATAACCGTCACGCTCACATGCTTGCCTCCCACCTGCTCCACGAAATAGGCCTGCGGAAGAACGCTCACGGTGATATGTAGTTGGTCGCTCGTGTCTGGCCCATCCTCGGCACCCGGAGCCACACAGCCAATCACGGCCAGGCTCATCAACAACGCAAGCAGTGCTCGACGGCTAGCAAACATAAGGCACCTCCCACCTCGAGCCGACCTCGCCTAGCGCAAGGCTCGGCGCTCTCTCATCTCTTTGATACAGTGGCGACACAGCCCAGAGAGCTGGAGCATATGGCCCTCAATCTGAAAACCTGTCTCGGCCTCGGCTCGCCGCACAAGCATGCGCATCTCCTCGCAGCCCGTGAACTCGACCGCCCGCCCACAGCGTCTGCACACGACGGTGTGATGGTGGCCAGGCGATGCCAACGCATAGCCGTGGCAACCATCCTTCTCATGCACACGACGCACGAGCCCAAGATCCTGGAACAGGTTCAGCGTCCGGTACACCGTCACCAGCCCGAGGCTTGCGTGATGCTTGCGCCCGTAGGCCAAGACGGCGGCTGCGTCCAGCGGCACATCCACACGCTGCAATACCGTCATGACGGCTCGTCGGGGAGCCGTGATGCGGTGGCCGTTGCTCGCCAAGACGCTTTCCCAATCGCTCATTCGTCCACAGCCTTGATGAAAAATCCTTTCAATAGTATAGGCGAAAGCCCTCTCCCCGACAAGAGACGCACGGGAAGACGGGGTACCTAGGCCGTCTCTCGGCTGCCGACCCGGCGAGGGATACGAGGAAGGAACCTACCCGTCCGCTCCATGTACGCGCGGTACGCCTGCCCGAACTGGCGGATCATCATCGCCTCCTCACGTTCGACCCGTAGCGTGATGACCACGATCAGTCCAGCCAACCAGGTCAGCCCCAGGAACAGGTTAGCGGTCGCCAGAATGGTGGCCACATGGAGGACATAGAAGGCGGTGTACATGGGGTGCCGAACCCATCGGTAGGGCCCAGTCGTCACCAGCGTGTGGTTCGCTCGAATGTTCAGTGTCGTGGAAAAGTTATGGCCCAGAACGCGGTGGACCCATGCGAACCACGGCAGAGTGAGCAGGCAGATCGATGCTCCCAACCATCGAAGCCCGGGTTGGAGCGGAAGATCGGCCCAGGCTATCCATTGTGGGGCAAAGAGATAGACAGCCAGCGTGGCCACTTCGTAGCAGATGAATGCCGCCAGCAAGACAGCGTACGGTCGGCTCTCACGGATGACCGTAGGCTCACCCAAACGCCGCGCCCTCAGCTCATAGTGGATCTTGATCGCGCTGAACCCCGAATAGACGAGGATGATGACGGTAGCCAGCCAGTCGCGTGACGCCATGTTAGCCTCCGAAAGGACCCTCGAAACTCTACGCCTATCCTTCTGGAGGCTCGGAGCTCGCGTCGTAGGTTAGCTCCACGAGGTGGCCGTGCACATCAATGATGATGCGGAAGCCCAGCATCTGAAGCCAAGGCCGCCATTGCCAGGGGGCACTCGCACGAAGATTCGTCGCGATATCCCCCAGGGATGCGCCAAGCGCCGCCTTGGTGAAGACATCATCGCGGCCCAAAGCGCGCAACATGGCGTCAACGAGCTTGTCCTGCTGCGCATCGACCTGGCCTTGTAGCTCGCCAAGCACGGCGTCGTCTACGCACTTGGCTCGCACATGGCGCTCAAAGCCGTCATCCACCACGACGTAATGCGGCACACTGCCCACAAAACGCAGCTCTGCCGGCACGCCCTGCTCGTTGTAGACCAGCCCCTCGAACAAGGCCTGGTAGGAACATTCGGAGCCTTCCATTGCCGCCCCCTCAAGAGCGCAATCCCTGCGATCTTTGCCAGTCTAGATACGCTGGGCCCTGACGT
>CAYOBT010000385.1:0-3141 GCA_964402205.1 uncultured Anaerolineales bacterium | reverse complement strand
AGAGACAGACAGCAACGCACCGTTCGGTACGAGGTGGCCAACAACCAAAACCGTCACAACCTTGACCCGTGACACGGCACTACCCGGAGCGTTCGAGGAGGAGTCGGTGCGGAGGCGGGAGTCTTTTTCCGTGGCGGCTGGGCACACGCCTGGGCTGGTAGAGCTCAAGGCATCGGTGGGCGCATTCTCGCGCTTGTGGCTAGGCGTGCGGTCGGCAAGCAACCTTGCGCTCACGGACGAGCTCGATGCACCGGGTGAACTGCTGGCAACCTTGGACCAGGCGTTCCGTCTGCCGGCGCCGAGAGTTGATTGGGGTTTCTGAGATCGCCCAAGAGCGAATGGGCTATGCGATTCGACCATCTCGTTGAGGGCCGGTTCATCAGGCGGGAGAACCGCTTTCTGGCGACTGTCTGCGTCGCCGGGCAGTCGTGTGGCGCGCACGTGGCCAGCTCTGGCAGGATGCGGGAGCTCTTGGTGACGGGGGCGAGCGTGTGGCTGCGACCGGCCTTTCGCCCTGGACGCAAGACGGCCTACGACCTCGCCTTGGTCGAGCGTGGTGATACCCTGGTTTCTGTGGATGCAAGGCTACCCAACCACCTCTACAGCGAGGCCTGGCATCGAGGCGAGGTCCTCGGGGGTGGTTCTGGGCGCTTGCTCCAGGAGAGAACCCGCGGGGCGTCTCGGCTCGATTTCTGCGCAACGGTGGGTGCCTCGCGTCGGTGGATCGAGGTCAAGTCAGTCACGCTAGTCCGCGATGGCGTGGCCCTGTTCCCGGATGCTCCCACGACGCGCGGCACGAAGCACCTCATGGAGCTCGCGGAGGCGCGGGCCGACGGTGCCTCCAGCGCGGTGGCGTTCGTGGTGCAACGGTCTGATGCTGAGCTGTTTGCGCCCAACTGGGAAGCCGATTCTGCCTTCTGTGAGACGCTTCTAGGCGCGAGCCTTCGCGGGGTGGTCGTCGAGGCGTATGCTTGCCAGGTGTCGGTGCACGGTGTGGTCATCGACAGGCCGCTTCCGATCGCCCTGGGGCTTGGCGGGCGGCCTTTTGCATAAACTATAGCAAAATAGTAAAGTATGGGCGGTAGAATGTAGACTGGTAGGAGGTAGATCATGGCCTACAAACTGATCGATATCGTCCAAAGCCGTGGGCACCGCATGGTGATCCCCCTGATGGGCTTTCCTGGCGTGCAGCTCAACGGCTCAACGCTCAAGCAGAACACGTTCAACTGGGGTACCCAGTTTTCGACCGTGTTCGCTCTGGAGCGGCGTTTCCGGCCTGACGCAGTGTTCTTCTTCATGGATCTGTCCGTAGAGGCCAGTGCGTTGGGACTGCCGGTCCGCTTCCCACTGGATGACTCGCCCACCGTCGAGCGACACATGATCGAGCGCGTCGAGGACCTGGCGCAGGTGACGAGCTCGGATGTGTTGACCGATGGCCGTGTTGCGGTGTATGTGGAGACCATGCGGCTCATGGCGCGGTACCTCGATAGTATCAAGGGAGCCTATGTCACGGGCCCCTTTACGTTGGCGGGCCTGCTCATGGGCGCCAGCGAGGCGGCTATGGCCACGGTGACTGATCCAGAGTTGCTGACGGCTGTGCTGCACTTTGCATCGGGCGTCATTGCGCGCTATGCGCGTGCGTTGGAGCGAGCGGGCGCCGACATCGTCTGCATTCTGGAGCCAACTGCTAGTTTCCTCTCGCCGCAAAAGTTCGCCCAGTTCGCTCAGCCCTATATCACAGAGATCATACAGACGCTTGGGACCATCCCCGTTCTGCACATCTGCGGTCAGACGACGCATCTGATAGATGGTATGGTCGAGACGGGTGCGCATGGTCTAAGCCTAGGGCCGTTGGTAGACTTTCCGCAGGCCGCCCAGCGCGTGCCAGAGGATGTGGTCCTTGTTGGGAACCTAGACCCCGTTCGCGTCATTCGCGATATGACCCCTAACGGGGTTTACAGAACTACCCACGATCTGGTAGACTCGATGGAGAGACACGCGAACTTTGTTGTTGCTAGTGGGTGCGACTTGCCCATGGACACGCCGCTGGAGAACATCCACGCGATGATTGACGCGGTTCGGGGCAAGGCGCCTGGAAGCGACGAGGCTTGGTCGGCAGAGGCGCACTGGCTCGCGGAGACTTTCTCAGAGAGCTAGCGGCGCTCGGAAGGTGACATGAGAATGATCGAGCACCACGTGGTTAGCCGCGACGACAAGGTGTATGAGGCCTGGCCCGATCTTGCCCGAGCGCAGGATGGTCGCCTGGTGTGCGTCTTTTCCGAGTGCACCCACCATCTCGATCGCTCCTTCACGCGTCTGGTGACGGTAGAGAGCTTGGACGGGGGACGCACCTGGTCGCAGAAGCGCCCTCTCACCGAGGCGACGCGCGGGCTACCGTATTGGAACTGCGCTCGCATCACGGCCCTGCGCGATGGTCGGCTGGCTGTGGTGGCGGATCTTATCCACGGTGACGAGCGCGGGGACCCCTCGTTGCTGGAGGTGTTCCTCTGGCTGAGTGCGGACGACGGGATGACCTGGGATGGCCCCCAGCCGCTGCCCGTTCGGGGCATCGTGCCGGACCGCCTGCTCGAGCTGCCGAGCGGGCGTTGGCTGTGCTCGGCACACATGGCCGATGCCGAGACGGGCTATCTCATGCAGCGCGTGTGGCTCAGCGATGATCAGGGCGATACGTGGGATGGGCCCGTCACCGTAGCGCGGCAGGTGGGATTGCATCTGTGCGAGGCATCGCTTGTTCCTCTTGGGAATGGCACGTTGGTTGCCTTGATGCGCGAGAACTCGGGCTTGGGGCGAGATTGCTACAAGGCGATCTCGCGAGATCGGGGCGAGCATTGGGACGGCCCGTACCGCTTCCCTCTGCCCGGATGCCATCGGCCTGTGGGGGGGATGCTGCGAGAAGGACGGGCCCTGATCACGTATCGCTTCCATCATGGTGGAGGGAGCGTTTGGGGCGGTGGTACCCAGAACATGATGGCAGCTCTCACGAACGCGCCTTCGCTCCTCTCCACCGAACGTCAACAGGCCACGACCCGCATTCTGCCCTTAGATTATGATCATTCTGCCCAACCTGATCTTGGCTACACGGGCTGGGTACAGTTGCCAGATGGGGACATCTATGTCGTG
>CAYOBT010000384.1:0-3144 GCA_964402205.1 uncultured Anaerolineales bacterium | reverse complement strand
AGGCTGCCCTGTACGTGCTCGATCACCTCAACGCCAAGGATCGCTTCAACATTATAGCGTTCGCCACAGGTACGCGGCACTATGCTAGAGGATTGGTCTCTGCCGGCGACGGTGGCGGGCGGTCCTTTGTGGAAAGGCTGACAGCGCAGGGTGGCACGAATATCTCGCGCGCACTCGACGAGACCTTGGAGCAGGCGACCGCTGGGCGTCCCCAGATCGTGCTCTTCTTGACGGATGGCCAGCCCACCGAGGGCGAAGTGCGCATCCAGCGGATCGTGCAGCAAGTGGCCGATGACGCTGCTGACAATGTGCGATTCTACTGCTTTGGAGTCGGGTACGACGTGAACACACACCTGCTGGATACCCTCGCACAGGAGCACGGTGGGATCAGCGCGTACGTGCGACCGGAAGAGGACATCGCCTACGCGGTGCGTTCACTCTATGACCGGGTGCGCTCACCCGTGCTCTCGCATCCCGAGATCGCCTTTGGCGACACGATGGTGGATGAGATCTACCCGTATCCGCTTCCCGATCTCTATGCAGGGAGCCAGGTTGTCATCGTTGGGCGCTATCGTGAAGGGGGCAGTACTAGCCTGACGCTGAAGGGCATGGGCCGTGAGGGCAAGGAAACCTATCACATCGATGACCTCTTCCTGGCACGTCAGGGTGGCGCGGACTTTATCCCGCAGCTCTGGGCTACGCGCAAAGTGGGGTATTTGCTGACTCAGGTGCGGCTACACGGCGCGAGCTCCGAGCTCATCGACGAGATCATCGCGCTGAGCGTGCGCTATGGGATTGTCACCCCGTACACGTCGTTTCTCATCGACGACACCAAGGATGCGCTATCACGGGAGGGGCGCGAGAGCATTGCCAGCGAGGAGATGGAGCAGGCAGCGCCGGCTGCTCAGGTGGCCAGTGGTGTCGGCGCGAGTGGCGAGGCCGCCGTGAACAAGAGCGTGGACCAGGAGGCGCTCCGCACCACCGATCGTGTGCCTGCTGATGCGGTGGCTCGGGTTCGCCAGGTGGGCGATCGGGCCTTTGTACTGCGAGATGGCGTCTGGACGGACACGCAGTATGACCCCACCGAGATGGATGTCGAGACCGTCGCTTTTGGCAGCGATCGCTACTTCCAACTCTCCCGGCAATACGAGGGATGGGGCCCCTGCTTGGCGCTCGGGGATCAGGTCATCATCGTGGAGGATGGCATCGCCTACCATATGGGAGCGCCCGACGGTGCCGAGGAGGCGCTGGAGACCAGCGAGGGCAATGCGGAGATCGCAGTCGAATCCCCCTGGTCTTGGAGCTCTCTCCTTGAGACGCTCTCTCGCTGGATGGGGCGCGTCAGTTGGTAGCACACAGGCGCAGCGGCGACGCCATAGCGCGTCGCCGCTGCGTTGGCATGTCGGCTAGTCGGTGGCGACGAGGGCAAGTCTCACCAGGCGGGGCGCCAGTCTGCGCCAAGCCGCCGTTGCCCGATCGCCCTCTTGCTCATCGCTGGGGTGCTGGCTGTAGCGCGCCTTCTGATAGAGGTTTGCCAGCTCGTGAATGTCGCGCGACCAATCGGTCTGCGAACGGCGATCCATCTCGGCAGCGAGGCTGGCCAGGTACTCACGAGGCGTTTGCCCAGGTTCGGGCTGCACGCCGAGCCACCGTGCGCGGCGCACGACCTTGGCATAGGCGCGCAAGACGCGGTCGCTGGGGGGCCTGCGTCGCGTGAACCAGCGCGGGGGCCAGATCACCATGAAAAGCACCAAGGCCACCAAGCCGCCCGCCCACCAGACGATGGCAGGGACGCCAAAGCCGGTTCCTGGTTCGCCTCCCTCAGGCACATAGTCCGAACCTTCGATGCGGGCCGCCGGCAGCTCAAACACGGGCTGTGTCGGCGTCGGCTCAAAGGTGATCCATCCATAGCCGGGGAAGTACACCTCTGTCCACGCGTGGGCATCGTTCTCCTGCACGACCCAGGCGCCGATCTCGTGATCGAACGTGCCGGTGTGGAACCCAGAGGCATAGCGCGCAGCGATGCCAATGGAGCGAAGCAGGACTGTCATGGCGGTGGCCGAATAGTCGCAGAAGCCTCGCTGCGCGTCAAACAAAAAGTAATCGACGACGTCTTGGTCCAGCGGCGGCGGGGCTAGCGTAAGGTCATACGGGAACTGACGCAGGTAGCTCTCGATGGCACGGGCTTGATCGTAGCGCGTCATGGCGCCCGCGTCTGCCACGATGTCGCCAGCAAGCTCGCGGATGCGCTCGGGAATCTCGGGTAGCTGCAAGTATCGTTCCTGGACCCAGTCGGGATATGGCGTCTCGGCGGTGCGCAGTTCCCGCACGGTGACATCGGGAAGCCAGGAAACCACGGTGTAGGTGTCGGTGGCAACGGAAAAGGCGACCAGGTCATCCTCGCCGCGGGTGATGATCTCATACCGCACGCTGGTGCTGATTGGCTCCGCGACGCCAAAGGCCAGGGCTCCTTGCGGTGCCAGGATCTGGTAGGTTTGCGTCACGGTCTGGTGGGGTTGGGCGATCTCTCGCCACGCGCGGTCCGCCTGGATCGCGGTGACGTTGCGCTCGCTGACGTCCCATCCGCTCCCCGTGTAGAGATCGTAGTTGCGCTGTCGCCAGTATCGCCGGGGGTAGCTGATGGTTTCCATCAGCTCTGGATTGATCATCAGCTCTTCGGGCGTGGGTGGCGACGGGTCACTTGTGTCCACCAGCATCACGGCCCGCGACGTTAGCTCTTGGCCTCCCAGGAGCTCGTGGGGCGCGACGGCTGCCACGGGCTTGGGCGTGGGCGTGGGGATGGGGTTGCGACCGGCAAAAGCTTCGTCGAGCTGATCGTACAGTGGCTGAAGATTGGAGCTTACATTGTCCCAGAAGAACCAGACCGCTTTGTCAAAGGTGACATAGGGGAAGGCCAGTGCAATCACAAAGATCACGGCCGAGAGAGCGACTCCAACCGTGAGCACGTCCTCGCGGAGCTCGGGCGAAAAGTCTACGTGGGCGCGCTGCCACAATGCCTCCATCCGCGACGCGCTGTTCCAGAGGATGGCCAGCAAGGTGGCTGCCACGAAAAGGTAGACAGCGTTCATCCCCATGTGGGCAAACGAGGCGTTCATGACTACGGCCAAGCCTACGGGCCAGAGC
>CAYOBT010000383.1:0-3149 GCA_964402205.1 uncultured Anaerolineales bacterium | reverse complement strand
TCTGGGCGCTAGCCGTTGACTGGCGCGATTGGCGTTCTAGCCATTGCGCCGTCGTTCCGGCCGTAGCGCTAGCCCGCCATCCGGTTCCTGTGCCCTTGCCCCTTCTCCCTTGCCCTACTAGAATCCTTGTGCAGACCCCTGTGGGCAAAGAAACTGGCCCGCTTCCCAGGAGGCAAGGCTCATGAAAGCACTCGTGGTGTATGACTCGTTCTTTGGCAACACGGAGCACGTCGCTCGCGCCATAGCCGCCGAACTCGGAGCGGAGCCTGACGTGGCCTTACGCCGCGCAGGCGACGTCGATGCCAGCTCACTAGACGGCCTCGATCTTCTCGTCGTCGGGTCACCGACGCGCGCCTTCAGCCCAAGCCCCGCCGTCAAGGCGCTTCTTAAGCAGATTCCGCCACGCGAGCTGCAGGGCGTGAAGGTCGCCGCCTTTGATACGCGAATCGCCGTCGAGGACACCGGCTCTGCCATTCTCTCGTTCATGATCAAGCTATTGGGCTATGCAGCCAAGCCGATCCTCAAGCGCTTGGCCGGCAAGGGCGGCCAAGCCATCGAGCCGGCGAAGGGGTTCTTCGTCGCCGACTCTGAAGGGCCTCTCAAGGATGGCGAGCTAGGACATGCTAGCGAGTGGGCGCTCGAGCTGGCAAGGCACCTCTAGGTCCAGTCAGCCCAGACAGTCGGAAGACGCCTCACACCCAAAGACTGTCCGTGTGCCTCTGCACCGCGTCTTGGACCCGCGAGCGATCATCCCCCTACCTTGGTGATCCCATCCCGCGACGCTATACTGAGTGCGCATGTGACCCTACGTCGGCGCCGAGTCCACGGAGCGACGCCCATGAGCGACTACCAGCAAGCCTTCCACGACAACCTGCGCGATCTGCGGTCCCAGTCTCTTGAGATCACCATTCCACTCGCACTGGCCGGAGCCGTTGCGTGGTTCGTCTGGGGATGGACATCGTCCCCCATTCGCAGTGACCTCGCTCGACCGGGTACCTGGATCGGCATACCGACGCTTGTGGCCGTACCGGTGCTGGCTCTGTGGCTCAAACAGCGTTATGTCAATGTCGCCGCGCACTTGCTGGTGTGGGGGGTCTTGATTGCCACAGCCGCCGCAGCCATCGCATTGCCCCCTGGTGCGGCGCCTGCGCTCCTCACAATCCCCGTAGTCTTTGCCAGCGTCTTGCTCGACAGACGTTCCGTCTTTGCTGCCGCCGCCCTGGCGACGGCACTGGCATTCTGGGCCTTTCGAGGCGAGGGATGGCACCCGCTTGCCGCATGGGTGCCGCTCGTAGCGCTGCTCGTGACGGCCCTGGCAGCCGCCCAGTCCGTCACGAACCTCTCCACGGCCTTGGCTTGGGCCTGGAACAGCTACGAGCAAGCCCTCAGCAACGAGCAGCAGATGCGAGAGCGCCAGTCGGAGCTCAAGCGTGCGCTCAAGGCGCTGGATGAGGCCTCGTATCGCCTGGAGCGCGCCAATCACATGCTCCGAATCGCCCGCGACCAGGCTGAAGAGGCGCGACGCCTCAAGCAAGAGTTTGCTCAGACCATCAGCCACGAGCTCAGGACCCCACTCAACATCGTTGTCGGGTTCGCAGAGGTCATGGTTCAGTCCCCCGAGTACTATGGGACGGCCCTCCCCATCCCGTACCAGCGAGATCTCGGCATCATCTATCGCAACGCGCGCCACTTGCAGGATCTGGTCAACGACGTGCTCGATCTGTCGCGTATCGAGGCAGCCCAAATGACGCTGGTTCGCGAAAAGGTCCCGGCAGCGAACCTTGTCCGCGACGCCTTGGGCACGGTCCGCAGCCTGGTCGAGTCACGCAAGCTCGCGCTCCGGGCGGATGTAGGCCCCAATCTACCCTATCTTCGCGTGGATGCGCTGCGCATCCGCCAAGTCCTCTTTAACCTGATCACCAACGCAGTGCGCTTCACGGAAAAGGGTGGCATCACCGTTCGCGCCGAACGCGGCAACAGCAAGGTGATCTTTGCCGTGGAGGATACCGGAGTTGGCATCGCGCCAGAAGACCTAGAGCGCATCTTTGAGGAGTTTCACCAGGCCGACGGGTCTAGCCGACGGCGCTACGAGGGAGCTGGCCTCGGTCTAGCCATCAGCAAGCGATTTGTCGAGATGCACGGAGGTCGCATCTGGGTGGAGAGCGAAATGGGCGTCGGAAGTACCTTCTACTTTTCTCTTCCCGCCGATGAGACCGACCCATCGCTATCGTCGTCGCCGCCCTCCGCCTCGGCCCTTACACGCACGGCTGATGTGCTCTCGTCCGAGCGACCCGTCCTGCTCGCCATCACGCGTAGCCCTTCGGCCGTGGCCCTGCTGAAACGCTATGTCGCCAACTATCGCACGATGACTGTCCCCAATCTAGCCGAGGCGCGACACGCGGTGACCAGAGTTGCGCCCCAGATCGTGCTGGTCGATGAGACGAGCGAGCCACTCACCGACGTGGAGCTCGACAGCCTGGCCGCCGAGCCGGCTCTCTCGACCTCGTTGGTCATGGCCTGCCATCTGCCTGGCGAAGAGTCGCTGCGACAGCAGCTGGATGCCGATGCATACTTGGTCAAGCCCGTTTCCCGCGAAAGCCTATGGGATGCGCTCCGGCGCTTTGGGCCCGACGCCGACCACGTGCTCCTCGTTGAGGATGACCGCGATTTCGCACGACTGGTTACGCGCCTACTTGAGGATAGCCCGGTGCGTCAATACCAGGTGGCTTGCGCAAGCACCGGCGCCGAGGCCATGGCACACCTCAAGCAGTGGCCTGTGGACATTGTCCTTCTCGACATGGTGCTGCCAGATATGGACGGCTCGGAGCTACTCGATCGTATGCACCGCCACCCCGCATGGACCCAGATCCCCGTCGTGGTCGTCTCTGCTCAAGAGGATCTTGATCCCACGGCGGCTCTGGGCACCACGCTCACGCTGGCTCAGCGTCGGGGCATCACCCCTTCGCTGTTGGTGCGTTGCATCGAGAGTCTATCAGATCTCACCCCGACGGCCGCTCCTCCAGCGCTTCCAGCGCCCCAAGGAGCACCTGCTCCGTCACTGGCTTGATGAGAAAGGCAGTCGCCCCCAAGGACAGAGCAAGCTCGCGCTGCCAGCACGCTACAGACAATAACGGGGATGTGCTGCGTCC
>CAYOBT010000382.1:0-3166 GCA_964402205.1 uncultured Anaerolineales bacterium | reverse complement strand
CCGGTCAGCCTGGAGAAGGTTGTAAGCTGACTTGGACCACTCCACCTGCTGTTTGACCCAGTTGAACCCCATGCCATTGATGTGCTGGAACACTTGATCAAGGTTGCCGATGTCGAGCATATGCGCCTGGATGCCATAGCCAAAGTAACCTCCCACGGAGCCGCCCCCGCCGAGCCCTGTGGCCTGTACGGCAGGCGCCTGCGGCTTGGGCGTGGGTTTGGGCGTGTTGGTCGGCGTAGGTGTGTTCGTTGGCGTAGGTGTAGGCGTATTGGTTGGCGTCGGCGTAAAGGTGGGTGTGGGCACTTCGACATCAAGGCTGGCCACGGATCCCAGCACCGTCTCGCCGCCATCGTCAGAGATCTCGGCTTGGATGACATAATGGCCAGGGTTGTTGGGCGCCGTCCAGGTCATGCTCGCGTCGTCTACGGGTACGACCTGGCTGCCGATGGCGTCACCTTCGGAGCTCCAGACCGTATATACGTAGGCGAACCGCGGCGCGGGAGGCACCACGGTGTGAGGCAAGTCATCGAGCAGCGTGGCCACTGCCTTGTCGGCTTCAGGAGATAGGGCTCCGACCACCGAGGCGCCTCCCAAGGCGTAGCGCGTCACGTACTGCAGTCGGCGGGCTACGGTAGCAGCGTTGGTCAGATAGACCGTCTGTGGCGTGCCGTCGGCGAGCGCGCTCTCGAACGCGTACACCTGGGCCTCGGGATCGAAGGTCAGCTTGGCGCTGTCGAGATCGGCCAGTTGAACCGTTAGCGACTCACCGGGGAGCAAGAGGCCGTCGCCATCGTCGGTGTCTAGCTCGGAGGCAAGCAGGGTGACTGCCTCGCGGTACGAGATGCGTCCCATAGTGCTGTCGTCGGCGACAACGCAGCCCGCGTTCAATGCAAGGTCGAGCTTGCGACGATCTATCTGATCGGTGGCCCACCGGAGCAGATTGTCCATGGGGCCGTTGGCCGCGTAGGCTTCGGGGGTGGCATAGGCGCGTATGCGGACCAGATCGGCCACTTGGCCGATGGTCTGCCAATCGTAAGCACCGGTGTCATGGGCCGAGGCAGCAGCGGGAGGGTCCAAGACGACGGCGAGAGTCTTGCCCTGTGCATGCAGGGCCTCGCCGAGAGCCCGCACAAAGGCGGTGAACTCGGCTCGGAGAGCGGGATCGGCGCCGCGATAGTCGAGCTCGATGCCGTCGAACTCGGCTGTTCCTGCGAGAACGCCTAGGTGCTCCTCGCTGAGTGTCGCATCGATGAGCAGGTTGTCCAGCCAATCGCTGCGGACGACGCCATCTACCACGTTGGTGACGCGAAGCAGGGCAGAGAGCCCCTCCGCGGTGTTGGGGTGGGCTGGTACGTTGGCCAGCGACCCATCACCGGCGAGTGTCGCCCCCTCCACCGACAAGATCGCGGCGCTCGGTGGGACGGAGCTCGCCTGACCTTGGGGCGCCACAAAGCCTATGCGTGGCGTCTGCGCCTGAGTCTGCGCGACGAGATATAGCGAATGCACCTCCGAGAGGTCTGCGACGAGGTCCAGCCCGTCGTCCGAGACGCGCGAGGGGATCCACTGCCAGCTGTCGCCGTCCCATGCGTACAGGTCGGCGAGGTCCAGGGCGGCGAGCTCGTAGGGAATGGGAAGCGTGAGCTGGGATGCGCTTGGGCCATCTCCCTTGAGCTCGAATCGGTAGAAGGGTTCAAAGGCCAAGATCTCGGCCGGGACGCGTTGCGCTGCCAGGATCTCGGGGCTATCGGCTTCCACGGCGCCCAGCTCGGCCGCACCGACGGCGTCAAACCGCACGCGAACGCGCTTGGCGACGGCGCCGTCCGGCACATTAAGACGGGCTCCCTGCGGCCCAGCGATCTCTGTGGGCTCATCGGGCGAGATGGCGGGCAGATCGAGATCGAGCAACCTGGCTCCGACGGATGCCGGAGGGAGGAGCAAGGAGGCTATCAACAGAATGGGGACGATCACAAGATCGACGACGCGTTCCGTGCGTTTGCTCTTGAGCAGGGACGAGAGACGACTTGCAGGTTTGGCTTCTGACATGGGTCGTTTTGGCTCCTTCAGCGCCTAGAACGTCGCCCTGGTTTGGCAGAACGATGCCTGACACGAGCGCGCTCTCCCCATGGGTAATCCTGCCCAAGCGCGGACAGCCTTCTTCCTGTGTGGCAGGTGTATTCTGGCGGGAGCGATCGGGTCAGCTATTCAATGTGCGATTCTAGCATAGGGGGCGGGGCTTGGCAAGAGACCTCTTGTGTACGCGCTGCAGGGGCAGCCTTGCTCGCTCCGATCCGCGAGGGCATAATGGCCGCCGCCGGCGACGCCAATGCGGAGACTAGGAGGCGACGTGGACATCTCACTGCTGGTCACTCTGGGAGTCATCTTTGCGAGCACGCTGCTGGTTTCGGCGCTCTCGGCTCTCAGGAAGGACCGCTGCCTGGATGACTTTGATGGGTTTCACGTCACGGTGGAACGCAAGGACAAGTATCCCGTCTATGGCACCATGCACCTGGTCTCGACGGGGTTTGAGACGCTTTACCGCGACGAGGTGCTCGATGGGCAGATGCACCTCGAGCGCTCCTATCTCTTCTACCGCTCCGATTATGCCGGTATTTCGGCCATCTATCGCTACGTGGATGAACTCACGCCTGCGAATCGCAGGCGCCGCGATCGTGTCTATCGTCGCGCCTTGCATCCCAGCCTTCTGCGGCGGTCGTGGCGGTGGGTGACCAACTTTGTCAACACGGCCACCGATTCCCTGACGCAGGCGTTGGGTCTTGTGTTAGGCGGCTCGCAGACTATCCAGGCGCGTGTGCTCGCTCCCGGCCAGACAGAGATGAAGGGCCTGGCCAAGCAGGTCTTTACCACGGTTGGGACCAAGTATGACCCTCTGCTGGAGCGGCTCATCGGCGAACACGTCGTGGTGCACATGATACGCGACGGCGAAGAGGCCGAGTATATGGGCATCCTCAAGGGATACACGACCGACTTTGTGGAGCTGATGGACGTGTACGTGCCCGAGCCCCTGGTGTTGGATGTGGAAGCGGATGGCGACTGCCATGCAAGGCAGACGGACGTGGATAGCGCCGAGCAGGCCTCGGCCAGTCGATCGCTGCAGCATGATTTGCGGATGCGTATGCAAGATGGGGTCCTCGCGCTCGAGAATCAT
>CAYOBT010000381.1:1183-3168 GCA_964402205.1 uncultured Anaerolineales bacterium | reverse complement strand
GCTATCGCATGCCCTCGCTCGGATGTGGGCGTGGGGGCTTGCCGTGTCATCGGTCGCGTGCTATACTCTTTCGGCTTTTCGCCAAGGGAAGGCCGGCACGCGCTGGATCATGCCCCGTCCCATACGCCGCGCGTCGCTGATCGTGCGGCCACCCACCAACTAGCTGGAACGTCAGCGACCCTGTCGCAACGGAGCAGAGTGCATGCAGACCCTACGCCGCCTGGCGTCCTATATCAAACCATTCCCGTGGCTGGTCGCGCTGCTATTCGGCGGCATGCTCGCGGGCATCGCCGCTGACCTAACCCTGCCGCGCCTGCTGGGCTGGACCATCGACCGGGGCTTGACGGCCGGCTCCATGGCCGCAGTGGTTCGCTATGTCGCGCTGCTGGCCGGGCTGTCGTTGGTGCGCGCCTTGCTGCGCTACGTCCAGGGCTATTCGCAGGAGCGCCTCGGCCAAGAGGTCATCCGCAAGCTCCGACATGATCTTTATGTCAAGCTACAGCGGCTCAGCTTTAGCTACTATACGGTGCATGCGACGGGCGACATCATGTCGCGTGTCACCAGCGACCTCCATTCCATCATGGACTTTTTTGGGTTTGGCCTGGCCGAGATGATGGCCTCGTCGCTGATGTTCATCGGCACCGTCGTGATGCTGCTCACGCTGGACTGGCGCCTGGCCCTGGCCGTCGCGGCACCGGTGCCCGTCCTCATGCTGATCGCCTTTCGTTTCTCGGGCATCATCGGCCCCAAGTGGGAGCGCATCCGCAAAGAGATGGGCCGCCTGACCAGCACGCTCCAGGAGAGTCTCTCGGGCATCCGCGTGGTCAAGGCTTTCTCACGCGAGCGCGACGAGATGCATCGCTTCGACGACCGCAACATCACCATGCGAACCGCCAACCTGGAGCGGGCTTCCACCGAGGCCCGCACGTTCCCCGTCCTCGACTTTTTCAGCGGTCTCTGTTTCGTCGTCCTGTATGGCTATGGCGGACACCGCGTCCTCTCTGGCCAGATGACGCTGGGCACACTCACCGCCTTCAACTGGTATCTCTGGGGGCTGATCTGGCCCATTCGGTTCCTGGGCTTTCTCATCAGCCTAGGGCGCCGAGCCATGGCCGCGGCGCCCCGCGTCTTTGAGGTGCTCGACGAGACCAGCGAGATCCCCGAGCCCACCGACGCTCGTGCCATGGCGCGCATCGACGGCCACATCGTCTTTGAGGACGTGACGTTCGCCTTCCCCGACGGCGACGGGACGCCCGTCCTGCAAGGCCTGAACCTCGAGGTCCAACCGGGCCAAGTGGCCGCCGTCCTGGGCGGCACGGGCTCTGGCAAGTCCTCGCTGATCAACCTGGTGCCGCGCTTCTACGATCCACAAGAAGGGCGCATCCGCATCGACGGCGTGGACATCCGCGAGGTCTCGCTGGACGACCTTCGACGGCAGATCGGCATCGTGCCGCAAGAGACGTTCCTGTTCTCGGACACGGTCCGCAACAACATTGCCTTTGGCAAGCCGGACGCCACCCAAGAGGAGGTCGAGGCCGCTGCCCGAGCCGCCCAGGCCCACGCATTCATCGCCGACATGCAGGATGGCTATGAGACGCGCGTCGGCGAGCGCGGCGTCGGGATTTCGGGCGGCCAGAAGCAGCGCGTGGCCATCGCGCGCGCCCTGCTCACCGACCCGCGCATCCTGATCCTGGACGAGGCCACCTCCAGCGTGGACGCCGAGACGGAGCACCTCCTGCAGCAGGCCCTGGATGAGCTGATGCGGGGTCGCACCAGCCTGGTCATTGCCCAGCGCCTCTCGACCGTGCAGAACGCCGACGTGGTCCTGGTATTGCGAGACGGCCGCGTCGTCGAGCAAGGCACCCACGAGGAGCTCCTTGCCCTGGACGGCGAATACACGCGCATCTATGACCTGCAACTTTGCCCACAGCATCTGACCGAGGAAGGCTAGAGATGCCCGACGCCCAGTACGAAAAGCTCGACGA
>CAYOBT010000381.1:0-1083 GCA_964402205.1 uncultured Anaerolineales bacterium | reverse complement strand
TCGTATGCCCGCATCCACATTCTCAACGAGACCGGCACGGGCATCATCTATGACCTGCGCCGCGAGATCTTTGATCACCTGCAATGGCTCTCGCTGCGCTTCTACGATGGGCGCCCCGTCGGCAGCATGATGTCCCGCGTCACCAACGACGTCGAAGCCATCAACAACCTGATCAACTCGGGCCTGGTAACCATCGTCTCACAGACGGTGAGCTTGGTAGGCATCGTCGTCGTCATGTTCGCGCTCAATCCCCGCCTGGCCGCCATGGCCTTCCTGGTGGTGCCGCCCATGGCGTTCGCCATCGTGCGCCTGCGCCCGCGCATGGAGACCGGCTGGCGCAACACGCGCAAGGCCAACAGCAACATCACCGCCAACCTCAATGAGAGCATCACCGGCATCCGCGTGACGCAGAGCTTTACCCGAGAGGCCGAGAACACCCGCCGCTTTGACGAGCTCAACGACACCTACTACCAGACCTTTATGCAGGCCATCAAGGCCGAGCTGCTGGTGTGGCCGTTGGCCGATACCTTTGGCGTCCTGGGGACCGGCCTGGTCGTGCTGACGGGCGCGCGCATGGTGATGCAGGACGTGCTCACCGTGGGGTATGTGCTCGCGTTCATCGACTATCTGTGGCGCTTCTGGGAGCCCATCAACGCCATCAGCCGCGTCTACAGCCGAGTCCTGAGTGCCATGGCCTCCGCTGAGCGCATCTTTGAGTACCTCGACACCCAGCCCGAGATCCTCGACAGCCCCGACGCCGCCGTCTTGGAAAATGTCCGCGGCGAGGTGGTCTTTGACAATGTCTCGTTCCGCTACGAGGAGGATGAGCCTTACGTCCTGCGAGACATCAACCTGACCGTCACCCCGGGCCAGACCATCGCCATCGTCGGACCCACCGGCGCTGGCAAGACCAGCATCATCAACCTGCTGATGCGCTTCTATGACCCGCAAGAGGGCCGCGTGCTGGTGGACAGCCACGACGTCAGCCAGGTAGCCTTGGCGTCGCTGCGACGATACATGGCGCTGGTGCTCCAGGATTCATTCCTCTTCTCGGGCACCATCGCCGAGAACATCCGCTACGGC
>CAYOBT010000380.1:0-3179 GCA_964402205.1 uncultured Anaerolineales bacterium | reverse complement strand
ACCGCCTTCGCGTTGCGCAGGCCCTTGATGACTACGCGCGTCCGCCCGGTGGAGCATAGCGTAAGGGGCGTTTTCATGCTCCCTGATCAGCGTCAGAGCCGCTTCCTCCACCGACCAGATCCTCGTGGCGCGCACTTGGGCATCCAGGGCCAAGGAACAGCTCTTGATGCTGGCGCCATAGCAGTTGTACGTATGTCCCCAGCAACACGCATAGGCTCGCGCCGACTCGACGCCGTTTCGCAGGAAACGCAGGACGGGCTCGTCCGCGTGCGCGCCCCGGCGCCCCGATGTTGCCACCACTTGGTACTCGGTGCCCTGCCGGGTGCGAATGCGGGCGCCCCCGCGCGCTGCGACCCAAGCATACACACCCGCGAATCCAGAACGTAGCTCGATTGCCGTGCCATGGACCGTCACTCGCGTCCTCCTTGACGCTCGGAACCACTCTCCTACACCTCGGATACCAGCCGATTGTACCCATCTGCGACAGGCAACGCCATCAGGCGCGTCTGTGCACGGCCCGTCGAAAGCTCGGATCGCGCATCCTCACTCGGCCGTGCGGTGCATGAACACAGAGTCGTCCTACGATCCTCACAGAAACCTCACACGCGGGGGATACCATTGTCTTGTATCGATAAGAAGGGATAGGGGCCGCACACAGCGATGGCGGTCCGCCAATGAAAGGGAGATTCACGATGCTATCAACAACAGTCAAGAAGGCCCTCGGCAAGGCCATGACGGGGCTACTAGCCGCCGCGCTGTTGCTGCAGGCGGTCGGCGTAGTTGCGCTGGCAGAGGAGACGTTGGAGGTCGCCACGTTGACGGACGCCACGCCCGTGGGCGGCCTGCTAGCGGGGAGCACAGCCGGATCCTTTGCCTACTACCAGGTAGAGTACCCTGGCGACAGCGTTGCCCTCGAGATCCAGGTCACCTTCGGCGAGCATGATCCGACCATCAGCCCGCAACTGGGCGTGAACCTGTACACGGCTGACGGCCTGGCCATGTCGGGCGTCGAGAAGGAAGATGGTGCCTACGAGGCCGTCTCGTACGCAGCAGAGGAAGCCACGACGCTGACGGTCCAGGTGTACAACTACTCTGAGACCACGGTAGCGTACTCTGTGACGGCGCTGGGCTTGCCCGAAGCTGTCGCGGAGGAGACAGTGGCCGCCGTCGATGAGACGGTGACTGAGGTGGCCGGTACCGCCGAGGCGACAGCGGCTTCCCTAGCCACGGGTATCGAAGGCAGCATCACGGGCAGTGCGGCTGGCGCCTTTGACCGGCACTCGCTGAGCTACGCCGGCGACGGCACCACTGTCACCGTCACGTTCAGCGTCTGGCCGCTGGATCCCTCCTATGCCAGCGCAGTGGGATTCACGGTGTACGACCCTGAAGGCGTCGTCGTCGCGCGAGGCGCCAACACCGACACGCACGGCGTCCTGGCCGCGAGCTTTGCGTCGGAAGTAGCCGGTGACTATACCGTCGCTATCCACAACTATGCGGAGGGCATCGCGGTCAGCTACACCCTGACAGCGATGTAGCTCTGTCGACTAGGCTCCCCCAAAGGCCCCAGAGCCAACGCTCTGGGGCCTTTCGCTCTGCCTGGGATGAGTGGCGGGCCGATCTACGCCGGCAAGCCGAGCTATACCCCTGCTAGGCCTCGCCCGCAAAGGCCACAACCACTGGATAGCTCCGCTCGTAGGCAAAGCCAGCGGCGCGCGCGGTCGCCGCCGAAGGCACGTTGCTCGTCCAGCAGTGCCAGCCGATCTCGCTGAGGCCTCGATCCCGAGCCATAGCGACCAGAGCCCCCGTCATGGCCGTCGCGATGCCCCGCTGGCGATGCCCTTCTGCCGTGGCGATACCCACTTCACAACGATCGGTTGTGTTGTACTCGGAAAGGCACCAACCCACGATAGCAGAGCCCTGCAAGGCGCATACCCCAAAGCTCTGCTCAAGAAACGCTGCCACGCCAGGGCGCTCGGAAAGCATCTCCTCACGGAGGGTCTCGCGGCCTGAGAGCTTCGCGTCGGCCAAGAGCCCCGCATCCACCGCGCGCAGCGTGTATCCCTCGGGCATGGGCGAAGCAACACTGCTCCCAAGATCACGCAGAGCATAGTGACCCCGCTGGTACCGCTTGGGCCGATAGGGCGCCAGGGCCCGCAAGAGCGCCGATCCATCCGAGGCATCGTGGAAAACCAGCACGCCGTCGCCTGCCGCACAGACCCTCGGCCACACGTCCCGTTCCAGCAGCGATCGGAGCGCCCCACCGCCTCCAGGCGACGATAGCGCCCCTCCTACAAAGGCGCGATGCTGCGTCCAGGTAAACGCAAGGGTTGGGCGCTCGAGCCTGTCCACATACACCGGCGCTTCTATGCGTCCCTGGAGGATGGCGACCAGCGCCAGGTGATGCTCAAGACCGCGCAAGAGGGCGGCCACTCGCGCCATGTCACCGGCAGGAACTCGCTCCACACTCGCCTCCCTGACGCATGCGCGAGGCTAGGAACCCGCGCCGTCCGTCAATGCCTGCAGGAGCAGCCCCAGGAAGCCGGCTGCAATGGACCCACCAGAGTAGGTGCCTGCGACGACGTCGTGGGCATCGGCATAGCACCCCTTCAGCCGACCCTCGCGCACCAGCTCAGGATCATAGGGCACAGTGTCCGCGTCCTCGTCGGCGGTCATCCAATGGGTCGCGGCAGACGCTACACCCTCTTCCAAGCGCGCCCCATCCACTCCCGACCGGGATTGAGCGCTGCCAGACACATGTGCCCCAACAGCGCGCCGCACCCGTCCGTCGCAAGAGCCGCAGACGCAGATGGCGAGGCACCGTGACGCCTCGCCCCCATCGTGACCATTAACAGTGCTAGCGCTTGCGGGCCACGGCAATGATGTGCGAACCCATGTCGAGGCACCCCGGCTCTCGGCAAGCCTCCAGCTCGATCTCCAAGAGATGCTCCCAGACGCCGTGATCCTCCTGCCAAGGCCCCACCAGGTCTCCCCAAGTGGCTGATACGCATTCGCTGGCACTAAGTACTTCGACCGTCGCGCCCGCGCTCTCGATGGCCTCACGGAACTCGCCACTGCGGTAGGCATGCAGAAAGTTGCGCGCGACGCCCACCTTGTCCGGACCGATGTCGCCGCTGCGGATGATCTCGCGGTTCACGCGCGGGTCGCCGCCCAACACGCGC
>CAYOBT010000379.1:0-3182 GCA_964402205.1 uncultured Anaerolineales bacterium | reverse complement strand
GGGCTCTGCGAAGGGCGGGCAAGCTCCCCGCGGTAGTCTATGGTCGTGCCATACCCACGACCAGCTTGCAGCTTGAGGCTGACGAAGCTGCTCGCACTGTAGCCGAAGCCGGTTACAACCGGTTGATTGCCCTGGACATCAGCGGCGATGACCATCCGCAGACAGTACTCGTGCGCGATGTACAGCGTGACCCAGTCACGCGCAGCATCGTTCACTTGGATTTCTATGCCGTCGTGGCGGACCAGAAGGTCTCCACAGAGATCCCAATTGTCCAGACTGGGATAGCCCCGGTGGTCGAACTAGGCGGCACTGTCGTCCAGACGCTCGAGACACTGGAGGTGGAATGTCTCCCTGCTGACATGCCCACCGAGATCGTGGTAGACATTAACGGCCTGGAGGGCTTTGGTGACTCGATAGCCGTCTCCGATCTTCCCATCCCTGCCAACGTGGATGTGCTCACGGATGCGGATCTCGAAGTGATTCACGTAGCGGCTCCTCGTATGGAAGAGGAAGAGGAAGAAGAAGAAGAGCTCTTGGGTGTTGCTGCCGAGGGCGAGGAAGTGGAAGGCGAAGCTGCCGAGGGCGAGGGCGAAGAGCCCGAAGAGGAGCAAGAGGCTGAGTAACCGAGCCTTCAAGGCGCGGTCACAGCCCGTCATGCCCCCGGGACACAGTCCCGGGGGTTTTCTGTTGGGCAGCGTTTCGCAACGTTGACAGTGGCACGACCGACGGTAGAATCGCGCACGTGGTGATTAGTCCCTCTAAGGAGTGACCTAACATGCGACTAGGGTTTTTGATGCCGCTCAGTGTGGAGAACATCGCGAGGGTTCGAAGGCTCGGCTACGATTCGCTCGAAGCCGGGCTCGGCTGGCTTGGTGGTTCCGGAATGGATACCGCCTTTGAGCAGCTCCCGGCTCTCAAGGACGCTATGGCCGAGCATGACGTGGCCATCACGTCGGTGGCGATCTACGGCGGCGCCATCGAGGCACCGGCCAAGGACGCCATCGCCTACTATGCTCGCGCAGTCTCGCTGGCAGAGGAGATCGGGTGCGGAGTCGTGTCGGGGCTTACGGGCCGTGATAACAGCAAGACCGCCACCGAGAACCTGCCCCTCTTCCAGGAACGCTTCGGTCCCATTGCTGAGCACGCTGCGGATCACGGGGTGTGCATTGCTCTGGAGCCCTGGCCTGGTAGCGTCCTAGGACACGGTCCATACCGCTGGACCAACATGGCGACCACACCAGAGCTGTGGGACATGCTATTCGATGCGGTGCCCAATGAGAGCATCGGGCTAGAGTACGACCCGTCTCATTTGGCCTGGCAGGAGATCGACGATGTCCAAGCCATCTTGGACTATGGACCGCGCATCCATCACATGCACGCCAAGGATATCGTGATCAACCGTGTGCAGCTTGCCAAGGTTGGCGTCCATGGCAGAGGCTGGTGGCGATTCGTGCTTCCGGGCTTGGGAGAGCTATCGTGGGAGCGCATCTTTGAGGCGCTCAGACAGGTCGGCTACACGGGCGATGTGGCTGTGGAGCACGAAGACGGCGAGTTCCTCAATGAGCGTTGGGACGAGGGCCTTGCCATCGCGTTGCGGACGCTTCGCCCGTTTGTGGATGCCTACAACGCCTAGCTCGTGATCCTGTTCCGGGAGGGGAGCATGCTCGACAAAGTCATCAAGGCCATTGATGCAGCCAAGGCTACACTGGAAAAGGCACAGGCACTTCCTGATTGGCGGTTTCACCAAGGAGAGGCGACGGGTGCAGAACAGCCAGGCTATGACGACAGTTCCTGGGATCTGCAACAGCCCGGCGCCACCTGGGCTGGCGCCGCCGGCGAGGTGTGGCTCCGCCGTACGCTGCAGTTCGACGATCGCGTGGCCGGCATAGAAACACGCGGGTCCTCGGTGGAGCTGCCGTTCATCGTACCCATCCATAGCGAGGTCTTTGTGGACGGGGAGCTCCGACGCGCCGAGCCCTCTTGGCTGGATACGCGAGCTGTTCCCCTAATCGTCCGCGAAGACTATCAGCCGGGGCAAGAGATCCAGATAGCCATCCATGCCTTTGGTGGCGATGGCTTTGGGCTGTTCATGCCGAGCGAAGCCCGTGTGAGCTCCCTGGCTGAGGCCATCTGGGACCTCGATGTCATCAAGGGGCAGATACAGTTCACACATTTGATGGCCTTTGATAGCCAAGATGCCGCGACGAGTGGCAAGCCGCCTGGACCAAGGCAGCCCAGGCGCTGGACCTGGGCGCGCTCGATGCCAGGGACTGGCCATCGTGGCAGGCAAGCTGCGCTCAGGCGTTGGGCCAGCTCGCGCCGATGGCAGAGGCCGCCAAGAGTTATGTCACGCACCTCGTCGGGCACTCGCACATCGACATGAACTGGCTCTGGACATGGGATGAGACCGTGGACGTCATCAAGCGCGACTTTCAGGCGGCGGATGGGCTCATGGCGCGCTATCCCGGCTTTCACTTTTCCCAGAGCCAGGCTTCCACCTACGAGGCCATGGCAAAGGCCGCTCCCGGCGTGCTGGAAGCCGTCAAGAAGCGCGTGGCCGAGGGGCGCTGGGAGGTGACAGCCAACACCTGGGTAGAGGGCGACCTCAACATGGCGCTAGGCGAGTCGCTGGCGCGACACCTACTCCACACGCAGCGCTACGTCCGAGAGACATTTGGCGTCGAGCCGCGCATCTGCTGGGAGCCGGATACCTTTGGCCACGTCGGGACAATGCCCCAGCTGCTGAGGCAAGCCGGCGTCGATCGGTACTACTTTTGCCGGGCCGGTCGCGGGGAGCCGCTGTTCTGGTGGCAGGGCGTCGATGGCTCACGCGTTCTGGCCTTTAACGATCCTCTCGGCTACAACGGTGTCATTGTGCCAGAGAGCGTTGTCGCACCGGCCTTGGACCTCGCGAGACGCTACGGGTTGCGCGATGGACTCTTCTTGTATGGCGTAGGGGATCATGGCGGCGGCGCCACCGCTCGCGATATCGAGGCCGCGATGCGTCTAGACAAGATTCCCTTCCTGCCGAAAGCCCAGATGAGCACGCTGGAGGCCTTTTACAGCGCCATCGACAACGTCGGTGTGAAGCTGCCAGTCATCGAGGGCGAACTCAATACGACGTTCGAGGGCTGCTATACCAGCCACGGGGACATCAAGGCCGGGAATCGCCGGAGCGAGAC
>CAYOBT010000378.1:0-3183 GCA_964402205.1 uncultured Anaerolineales bacterium | reverse complement strand
CTTAGATCGTCAACGGCTCCAGCCAGGTCCTTGACGGGGTCCACCTTCCATGCGTCGGCCTGGGCCTGGGCGAGGTCTATTAGCGTGTCAAGTAGCCGCTCTTGCTCGGTAGCGACGTCCTCGGCGGCACTGGCCTGTTCCTTGGCCGCGTCCACAGCGCCTTCTGCTTCGATGCGCTGCTCAATTGCGGCCTCGCGCCCAAGCTCCGCTACATTCAACTCGTCTAGCTTGGCCTTCAGAACGTCGTCAGACGCCCCGGCGCGCAGAAGGGCCTGGTACTCCTCCTTCAGTCTGCGAACCTGGGCCTGCGCCCCCTTCTCGGCCTTCCTTGCGGCATCCAGCGCCCTTTGCGCATCCTCGACCTGCTCTATGGCTGCCGCAAGGTCAAGTTCTAGCTCGACCAGTTTCGCGATCTCGTCTCCGAAATCGCCGACGGAGCCGGAAAGCGTATCCAGGATCGACGAATCGAACTCGGCCCCACCCATCGCGTCGATCAACCCCTGCGAGAGATCGACATACCACTGAGACGCGGCCTTGCGACCGTCCTCGCCAAAGCCGCCCATGTCGGCCAGCGCGTTTAGCGCAGCCCTCAGCGGCTGCTGCACCGAACGCAGCACGTCAAAGTCGGCTTGCGTGAAGCCGTGCAGGATTTCGGTCATCCATCCCGCACCCCAGTCGGGCAGATCGGGTAGTAGTCGCGGAGGCGAGCCAGGCGCGAGCCATCCGGCAAAGAAGCTCGCGATCGTGTTCATCGCCGTCGTGAGGAACATGACGGCCCCACGCACCAGCCCGGTCGCCAGGTTCGCCGAGATGTTAGCGCCCCAGGTCAGCGCGTTCTCAGCTATCTGCCACATAGTCGCATCGGCGCTATCGCCGAAGTTGATCAGGGTCTCGACCCCGTCTCGCGCAAAGTCCGCCATTCCCTCAGCCACCACAGCGGTTATAGCGCCTAGCTTGCGCAGCGAATCGTATAGACGACCATCTGCCATCAGCTCGGTTAGCTCGGACTGTCGCTCCCACGCCATGTCCGACGTGGTGCCGAGCTTCGCCAGGGCGTCAGCATAGCTCAGGCCGGGGGAGACCGCATCGCGCATCGCGTTCGTCATGTCGCGCATCGAAACGACGGTCTCCCGGAATGCGTCCTGGAACGGAGCGCCGAGTAGATTCAGTAGCTCTGGGAACTCGCGTCCGACCAAGGTGCGTAGCTGTTTTCCGGCCGAAAGCATCGCCGTCTCGTAGGTCCCGGTGATCCTCGCGCCCTCTTCAAGCACCTTGTTTAGCAGGGCTTGGATGCGCATGTTCTCCGTCAGCTCGTTTGTGGAAATATCCAGGGCCTCGGCATAGTCCCAGAACGCTTTCTCAGCATCGACGGTGATACCGGCCGAGCGGATCAGCCGCGTCTCGTGCCGGATGATACCCTGGATCAAGAGATCGAGCGCCTCAGAGCTATCCTTCATCGAGATGACAGCCGCGTCCTGGGCGACACGCGCCAACTCGTTTGCCTTCGAGAGATCGAGTTGGTACCGGATGAACTGCGTGACGGTTTGCTGGGCAACCTGGGTCTTGATGCCGTAGTCGATGATGCCACGAACGGCGTTGCGCATCTCTTGCTGCGCAATGCCCGCCTGGGCCGCAAGATTGCCTAGAACCAGCCACAGCTCTTCGACACGAGATGCGGCAAGAACGGCCTCGGTACCGATGTCTTTGAGACCGGATACGAACTGCGGGATAGCATGGGCCGCCATGTAGCCAAGCGCGGTCCCTAGAGCGGTTTGGATGACGCGCCCGGCGGAAGATATGCCCATCGACACGTTGCGGGTGTTCTGGTTGACGCGCCTGACGCCCGCGAGGTACTTGTTCATACCTCGCATGAACGCGTCAGTCTCAAAAACAGCCTCTAGGCCAACCTTGTTCTTATCCACTCTTCTCTACCGCTTTATGTCTCTCATGCTCGTTTTTAGCCGCTATCGCCAACTCTGTCTCGTAGTACTCTATCATATACGCTTGTTCTTCTACCGGGAGAGACCAGTACTCCCCTGGCAGTATACCCCAGAAGTGGGCGGTCGCAACCTCGTTATACCTCTGGTTGTAGCTCCATCCCGACTTCGGCAGTCTCAGGTCGTGCACCGGGGTCCCCATCCACTTCACCGCGAAAGGACTCCCTTACGGACGTCATGACCTCCTTCGGTATGCCGGTCTGCTCCATCAGCGTCGCGACTAGATCATTCAGCTCTTCGCCGCTGCTAATGATCTCGGTCATTATGTAGTGGCGATACAACTCCCGTCGATCGGTCGGAATCTCGATATCGAACGCCTCCTGGTCCTCGCGCCACTCGCCGTCACTCAGCGGGACCTGGTCCCAGTCAACGCCACGCGTAAAGAGCAGGGACACGATGCGCTCGATCTGCTCTCCGGTCGCCTCTGCCTTTGCGATCTTGTACGCCTCCCACGCCTCCCGATCCTCGTCTGTCTGCAACGATTCCTCGTCGTGCGGATGGCGCTCGATGTTGCCAGCGGCCGTCTCGGCCTCATACATCGGTGGTTCCGGGATGGAAACACTGGATCGCACCTTATCCATCAACATAGGCGAGATCAGCTTGAGCGGCAAGGTCTTGCCATTTTGAGCCTGGTAAATCTTTGTCATTTTCCCTCTTTTTTTGGTACGATCAGGCGAGAAGGAGGGAGGGAGAGGGAACGCCGCGCCCTCCAACCCGCCTGATCAAACACCGATGTTCCCTATCGGTAGAGCACTAAAACGCTCCCGCAACATAGTACTGGTTGCAGTCGCACATCGCGACATCGTAGATCGCGTTAACACTAGACGTGTCCACGAGCTGCCAGGTGTCTCCGCCGTCAATGGTTCGGTAGATCGAGCCGACCGCTCCGTCCACATGCGCTATCAGGCCAACGTACTCGTTCATAAACGAAATGGACTGCACGGACCCGAAGCCTGAGTCTGGGTACAGACATTCTAGCCAGTCACCTCCCGCGTCAGGGGTTGACCAAACACGCCCATCGACATAGGAGATGAACCAGCGATCCGTATCAATCATGTGAAGCGACAGGATGTCAATCCCGGCCTGATCGGACGGACCGCTAACGGCGACCCATGAAGCTCCACCGCTCACCGTCTTTACGATTATGTTTCGCTCTCCGCCGACGATGCCGTGCAGAGAGTCGCAG
>CAYOBT010000377.1:0-3190 GCA_964402205.1 uncultured Anaerolineales bacterium | reverse complement strand
ATCACATAGACATCCAGTTCCTGGCCCACTTTGAGGATCTGCCGAGGATGGTTGACGCGTTTCCACGAGAGCTCGGAAAGGTGCACGAGCCCATCTGCGCCACCCAGATCGACAAATGCCCCAAAGTCACACAGGCTACTGACGACGCCCTTGCGGACCTCTCCCGCCTCCAAGGACTCTAGCAGGTGATCCTTTTTCTCCTTACGCCACATCCGGACGGCTGCGCGTTCTGAGAGGATCAGCCGATTCCGTCGCCGATCAATCTCGATGATCTTCAGGCGGAGCTTGCTCCCGACGACGCTATTGAGGGCTTCCTCTCGCTCCTCATCGGTGCCGTCCCGTGGGATGCGCACGCTTACCACCTGGGACGCCGGCAAAAAACCCCGGACCTGACCTACGTTGATGATAAGCCCGCCGCGATTGAACCCAGTAACGGTCTCCTCCAGAATATCATCTTCGTCATAGATGCGCTGGGCTTCGATCCAGTCCTCTTCCATTTGGGCCCGTCGCAGCGAGAGAATCAGGTTGCCCTCGCGATCTTCGGGCCTCACTACGTATACGCGGACCTTCTCTCCCACCTTGAGCGATCTACGGGTCTCCCTATCAAGCCTCTCGAGATCTCTGGAGGTGACGATCCCCTCTTGCTTGTAGCCGATGTCGATAAAGACCTCCGTAGGACGAACCCCCACGATCAGGCCTTCCACGACGTCGCCACGCTTGGGGAGACCCATGGTGAGCTCCTCTTCGAGGAGCTGCGCCATGGGGTGAACCGCGGCCTTGGCCGGATGATCCCCCGTACCGGCATTAGCGAATTGTTGTCCCTGCATGCGCACATCTTCTCCTTTGTGAGATAGCCTCCATTATACGGAGACTACCCCCCACAGGCAAAGGCAGGCCCTAAACGTGCGCTAGGCGCCCCCAAGCCAGAGAGTCACCAATCCGCCAATACGAAGGATGCGTTCGCTGTACTGGATGACGCGCAATTCGAGCTTGATGTGCACGTCGTCACGAAGCCGACCTTCCCAGACCACCGAGTCGCCAGCATGACGATAGGGATACTCGTCCTCGGCCAAGCCGCCGAGCGCTGCCCCTTGCTCGTCCTCACCTACGTAGGTCAGGTTGGTGCCTGGAATGTACGCTCCCTTTGCCAACGAGTACGCCACGGCTCCCGAATACTTGATGGGCGACGTGGTGATAGGTGGCTCGGAAGCAGGGCTCACGCCGGTGACCACTACCTGCGCCGTCCCTGCCAGATGGACCGACTGCTCGTTGAACCAAACGACGCGCAGATCCAGGTTCACTTTGCCGCCTGGAACAGGTTCGCCTTCCCAGGTAACGGAGTCGCCTTTGCGCTTGAGGGCGCGCTTGCCTGCCAGGATCAGATAGGCACCGTCCTCATCGTGTTCCTCGTAGCGAATGTCTGTGCCGGGGATGGTTTCCCCGAGGGGGACTGTGAGGACGGTCGGGAGCTTGTAGGTCAGCTTGTCGGGGTGTTCGCCAGGTTTGAGGGTGCAACCCAGCACGCCAGCGAGCAGGATGGACCCCGCTGCTGCCAGGGAGAGCGCCTTCACAAAGAGCCTGCGCATTGCGTGCACCTCTTGTCCAACGGACTCCTCTAACCCAATTCTACGATGCGACGGGGGATGTGTCAACGTAACGTGCCATACGCGGCGAGGCCGTCTTGATCCTCGCCGCTCATGTGTGGTATGTGGTTTGTGTGCGCTCTAAGTTGCTACGATGTTGACGATGCGACCGGGAACATAGATGACTTTGCGGACACTGAGACCCTCCAGATGCCTGCCAACATTGGGGTGTTCCAGAGCCTGTTGCTTGGCCGTCTCTTCCGAGACGCTCGCTGGCACGTCAATGCGCCCGCGTACCTTGCCGTTGATCTGGATCGCCAGCGTGATGACGTCCTCTGCAGCTAGGTCAGGATCGCCGACGGGCCAGGCTTGCTCGTGGATCGAGTACTCGCCGCCCATCCGCTCCCAGAGCTCTTCTGAGACATGTGGCACAAAGGGAGCAAGCAAGAGTACTAGGCTCTTGACTGCTTCATCCCACGCCGCACTTCCCCAAACGTCGGTCCTGGCGGCCTTCACGAGGTAGTTGTTGAAGGCCATCAGAGAGGCTAGGGCTGTGTTGAACTTGAATGCCTCGATATCGTCGCTGACGCTGATGATCGTCTGGTGGGTCTCGCGACGTAGCGAGGTGATGGCTTCCTCGTCCGGAGGCGCGCCGGGCATGTCGCGCTCTTGCAGACACACGCGCCAGACGCGCTTCAGGAAGCGGTTCACGCCCTCGATGCCGGTGGAGCTCCAGCTACCGCCCAGCTCCCAGGGCCCCAGGAACATCAGGAAGGCTCGAACCGAGTCGGCGCCCAACGTCCCCACATAGTCATCCGGGTTGACGACATTGCCACGCGACTTGGACATCTTTTCGTTATCCTCGCCGAGGATGATGCCCTGCGTGAAGAGGCGCAGCATTGGCTCGTCAAAGTCGACCAGTCCCATGTCGCGCATCACCTTGGTGAAAAAGCGCGTGTACATCAGGTGCATGGTCGCGTGTTCGATGCCGCCAGTGTATTGGTCCACGGGCAACCAGTACTTGCCCTTCTTCGGGTCGAACGGCACGTCGCCCTCATAGTAGGGGCTCACGTAAGCATAGTGATACCATGATGAGCAGAGGAAAGTATCCATCGTGTCGGTCTCGCGCTGGGCCGGTCCGCCGCAGCGTGGGCACGTCGTGTGCAGAAAGCCCTCGTGGTACTTGAGGGGGGACTCACCCGTGGGCATGAACTCGGCGTCGTCCGGCAGGAGCACGGGCAGGTCTTCAACGGGCACTGGGACCGTGCCGCATTTTTCGCAGTAGACGATAGGGATGGGGGCGCCCCAGTAACGTTGGCGGCTGATGAGCCAGTCGCGCAGTCTGTAGTTGACCTCACTGTGGCCGATGCCCCGCTCGTCCAGCCAGGCGATGACCTCGTCTCTAGCATGCTCGCCGGGTGTCCCCGTGAACGGCCCCGAGTTGATCATCGTGCCATAGTCAGCATGGTAGAGACTGTCCTCGAAGAACGGGACGCTTGTCAGCATCTCCATGACGGTCCTGAAGGCACGTGCCGACGCATCCAACGCCTGACAGCGAGCTAGGATCTCTTGATCAACGTTGGTAGAGTCGAACGCGCGCACGCCAT
>CAYOBT010000376.1:0-3195 GCA_964402205.1 uncultured Anaerolineales bacterium | reverse complement strand
TGCAATCCTCAGCGCCTGCTTTGACAAAGAGCGCTTGGTGGAGCTGCCTGTCCACCAAGCAACTCCGCTCGTCACCGCCGAAGAGCTGCGAGCCATGTTGCCGCTGGACCTGATCAGCGTTGGCGAGAGCAGCTTTGCTGGATCCACAGAGGGGCGCGCGCAGAACATCCACCTCGCTGCTAGCCAGTTCGACGGGGTTGTCGTCCCAGGCGGGGCCGAGTTCTCGTTCCTGCGGCATCTAGGGCCGGTCAATGCCTCTACGGGCTATGCCGAGTCTTGGGTCATCTTTGGCAATCGCACCGAGCTTGGGACTGGGGGCGGGGTATGCCAAGTCAGCACTACATGCTTCCGTGCAGCCTTCTGGGGCGGCTATCCCATCACCGCGCGCTCGCCTCACGCCTATCGTGTGAGCTGGTACGAGCCTCCCTTGGGGCTTGACGCCGCCGTCTTTGCGCCCACTACCGATATGCGCTTTGAGAATGATGCCGATTCGCCACTGCTGATCATGGCCTCCATCGACAAAGAGACGAGCACGCTCACCTTTGCCTTCTACGGACGATCCCTGAACCGCGAGGTTAGCATGGTCGGCCCCACCATCGAGAACACATACCAGCCCGGGGATGCTGTAGAGGAGGTCGATCCTTCGTTGCCAGCCGGCACCCGCGTCTTGGTGGAGCGCGCACGCGACGGCCTCGACGTGCGCATCGTACGGATCGTGGAAGAGAGCGGCAACGTCGTTTCGCGCGACGAGTTCTGGAGCCGCTACCAAGCATGGCCGGCCCGCTATCGCGTGGCACCCTCCAAAGAGACTGCAACACCCTGAGACAGGGAGGAATGACGAACCATGGCACTGCAACTTGGCCTCGTAGGCCTTCCCAATGTCGGCAAATCCACGCTGTTCAATGCGCTCACAGATGCAGGCGCAGCGGTCGCCAACTATCCTTTCACCACCATTGACCCCAATGTGGGGATCGTGCCGGTCGCCGATGATCGTCTGGCGCGATTGGGCGAGATCGTAGAGCCAGAACGCTTGGTACCGACAAGCCTACGCGTCGTCGATATCGCCGGCCTGGTCAAGGGCGCTAGTCATGGCGAAGGCCTGGGGAACCAGTTCCTATCGCATGTGCGCGGCGTCGATGCCATGGCCATGGTCGTGCGCTGCTTTGAGAATCCCGATGTCGCTCACGTCACCCCCGAGCTAGATCCCGTCGAGGACATCGAAACCATCGACCTAGAGCTCGTCTTGTCGGACCTAGCCATCCTCGAGCGGCACCATGAGAAGCTGCAAGGCATGGCCAAAGCGCACCCGCGTGAGCGTCGTGAGGAGGCAGAAGTCATCTCTCGTGCCCTTGACGCCCTGAGGGCCGGCACTGCTATACGTGACATGGACCTCGGGCCCGAGCAACGGTTCTACCTGGCCGATGTGCCCCTGCTCACCGCCATGCCGCGGCTGTACGTGGCCAATGTCAGCGAATCGGATCTGCCCGATGGCGGCACCCTGGCTGACCAAGTCAGAGCACATGCTCAACGGGACGACGCGCCCGTCATAGTCCTCTGTGCCGAGCTAGAGGCCGAGCTCAACGAGCTCCCCCCCGAAGACGCCTCGGAGTATCTGGCCTCGTGCGGGCTGGATCGGCCAGGCCTGGATCGCATGATCACCACTGGATACGGCCTATTGCACCTGATCACCTTTTTCACCACGACTGGCGGCAAGGAGGTCCGCGCGTGGACGCTGCGGCAAGGCCAGACAGCCCTGGATGCTGCCGCAACCGTGCATACCGACATGGCGCGCGGCTTTGTTCGGGCCGAGGTGGTCCCGTTTGCCGAACTGGATCGCCTTGGGTCTCTTGGTGCCGCGCGTGATGCTGGCAAGATTCGCTTGGAGGGACGCGACTATGTGGTGCAGGATGGCGACGTCATCCATATCAGATTCGCCGTGTGATCGCTGTGGACGCCGTTGTGTGCAGTCGCCCAGCGGAGTATGCTGGGCGCAGCTGCTGACGGATCTTCGCATGTAGGTAGGAGGCATCTCATGAGTTCTTCCAAGATCGGCATCGGCATTCTATCCTTCGCCCATGGCCACGTGAGCGCGTATGCGCGCATGATTCGGGGATTTGATGACGCCAAACTGGTAGCCTGCTGGGACCACGACATCGCGCGAGGCGAGGCGGCGGCCGAGCGCTTTGAGATCCCATTCGTGCCTCACCTGGAGGACATCCTCGCACGCGAGGACATCGACGTCTTGATGATCGCTAGTGAGACCAACCGCCACGCCGATCTCGCGGTGGCGGCGATGGAGGCCGGCAAGCCTGTACTCCTGCAGAAACCCATGGCCACCACCCTGGCGGGCTGTGACCGCATCATCGAAACCGTCGAGCGGACGGGCCAGTGGTTCAGTATGGCTTTCCAGATGCGCTGCGACCCCCAGAACATCGCCATGAAAGAGCTCGTAGAAGACGGCGCCGTAGGACGCGTTGGGTTCATCCGACGACGTCACTGTATCCCCGTCCTCTTTAGCAAAGAGTTTGTCGAGGGGGCCACGGCCTGGCACATCTCTCCCGAAGCCAATGTGGGGATGTTCTTTGACGACGCGACGCATGCCCTTGACTGGCTGTACTGGACGGTGGGCGCCAAGCCCGTCTCGGTCATGGCCGAGATCGACAATGTCCTCACGGACGTTGCCCCCGATGACACGGGCTCGGCCATCTTTCGCTTCGAGGATGGCCTGTTTGCTACCATCACAAACACCAGCGTCTGCCTAGCAGGCGAGAACACCACAGAGATCTATGGCGACCGGGGTGTGATCATTCAGAATCACGGCGACGGCCCTTCGGCCGCGATCAAGCCGCCGCATCCCATCGGCGTCAAGCTCTATCAGAAGGACAAGGCCGAGCTAGGATGGCAGGATCTTGGCCTGCCGATGGTTTCCGGCCAAGGCGATCGCATCGCGGGGGTAGCACGCCCCTTTGTGGACGCGTTCAAGGCAGGCGAGCCCATGTGCACGGCTGAGGAAGGTCGCGTGTCCATCGAGATGGTCCTCGCGAGCTATCGCTCGGCTGCCACGGGCCAGCGCATTGCGTTCCCGTTCGAGGACTGAAGGGCTCTCTCCGCACGCAAACGCCCCCGTCGGTTGCCACCGACGGGGGCGCATCTATCTCGATCTACTCTGCTTGAGGAGGGGACAGCCCGTCAAGC
>CAYOBT010000375.1:0-3196 GCA_964402205.1 uncultured Anaerolineales bacterium | reverse complement strand
GAGTACTCTCTCGGCGGCCGGCGGGTTGTTGTAGCCAAAGGGAGCGCCAGGCTGCGGGATGGCCGCCTGGCGGGCAGCGTGCTCACCATGGATCGGGCCGTGCGAAATCTGAAGGACGTCATGGAGATCTCACTGGCTGAAGCGTGGCGGCTCGGATCGGCCGTGCCGGCGCGCGTGCTAGGGCTGGCGGACACCAAGGGCGCCATCGCTGAGGGCATGGATGCTGATCTGGTAGTGTGCGATGCCGAGGGACGCGTACGGGCTACCATGGTGGCGGGACGGATCGTGCACGGCGCTGATGCGATGGGGGAAGACGTCTAGGCTCGGCTTTGGACCTGTCCGCAGACACATGGTAAACTCGGGAGCGGTTTGGGTTGCCTCAAGTGAGCACAGATGATTCTCTACAAGATCGATGTCAACGCCGTTGCTGATAGCCTAACGCAGCCGTTCGAGATGGTCCACATTGCTCGGGTGGATCATTTCGGCGTGTACCTCTACCTATGCGAAGGGGCCGTGGCAAAGCACCGGCACCACACACAAGACGAGCTCTTTTACGTGCACACGGGCAAGATGGCGCTCTCGACCGAGTGGGGTGAGGCCACTTTGCACGAACGTGAGGCCGCGGTAGTCCCGCGCGGGGTCTCGCACGTCTCCGCCTCGCTGGGGCAGGGGCGCACCATCGTCATGTTCTTCCGCGCTCAGGGCGAACCCGAGAAGAGCAACGGCCACGGGCGCATCTCCGCGCCTAGCAATGGCACCGTGTTGCCCAAGTGGACCATCGAGGCCGAAGCGCGATGCTTGGAGACTCCGCTCGAGCCTCGTCACCTGGTGCATGTGGACGAGATGTCGTTGCGGCTCACGTGGATCAAGGATCGGACACCGTGGCACCTTCACGAGGCGCACGACGAGCTACTCTATGTAGAGGAAGGCGTGCTCACCGTCGAAACGGGCATGGGCAAGCTCGCGCTTGGCGAGGGCGAGCTGCTAGTGGTGCCGCGGGGCACCATGCACCGCCTTGGCGCCGGCTTGGCCGCGATCTCGCTCTCGTTCATCCATGCCAGCGTCGGGCTTGATGCCCACATGGGCATCATGGGCTAACTAGACCCTGCCCTCTCGGCTAGAACTGGAAACCTCGCAGGATCGATCCCCCCACGAACTCTCTCAGCAGCGAATTGTCGGGAACCAGCTCCGCTGCGCATGGACGCACCCATTCGAGAAAGGCCAGCAGTCTTCGGGCCTCGATGGCGGCTCGCGTGTCTCTCGGCACGCGCAGGAGCAGCGGTTCCGCGAATGGCTTGAGCACGGCCAGCTCGTAGGCCAGGGCAGAGTTGAACGTCGAATCGGCGTTCTCCTGGAACGGGAAGATATGGCGCATCTCGCCTCGCCGGACGCTCTGCCACCGCTCAATGGTCTCTTGGGCGTCATAGCCGCGGCTTCGAGCATCGCGGACGATACGTCGCAGCAAGCGTGTATCCGTCGTTGGGACGCGATTGTGGTCGTCGATGTTGAGCTGGGTCAGCGCCGAGACATAGACCCGGTACACCCACTCTGATGGGACCTCTGTCAGAAGCCTGGGATTCAGCCCATGAATACCTTCCACGAGCACGATGGCGTCTTTCGGCAGTTCGACCTCCGTGCCAAGGCTGCTCGTCCCCGTGGTAAAGTCATAGTGTGCTAACGGTGTTGGCTTGCCCTGGAGCAAAGACATCAAGTGCCGATTAAAGAGGGGCACATTGACCGCCTCTAGCGCCTCAAAGTCATACTCACCGCTCTCATCGAGTGGCGTATCCACGCGATCCACGAAATAGTCGTCCAAGCCCAGCGCAAAGCAGGACGCCCCCTTGACCTTGAGCTGAATGGCCAAGCGCCGAGCAAATGTCGTCTTGCCGGATGATGATGGGCCGGCGATTAGGACGACGCGTGGAACCGCGTCCCGCGAGACGATGCGCTGGGCAATGCTGGCGATGTTTGCTTCGTGCAGAGCTTCGGAGACGAGGATCGTCTCAAGGATATCGTCCTGGTCCACTGCTTCGTTGAGCGAGGGGATGTTCTGCATACCGAGAATCTGCAGCCAGTGACCATACTCGGCAAAGACCTCCATGAGCTGAGATCGGTCGCGCTCCGGGGGCACGACGGTGGGTTCCGGCTCCTGAGGTACGCGGAGGATGAATCCCGGCGGATAGGGCTGTAGGCTGAACCAGCGCAGCGCGCCAGCGCTTGCCATCATGTACCCGTAGAAATAGTCATAGAGATCGCCCAGACGGTAGACTGTCAACTCACTCTTGGTGCGGTACTTGAGGAGGCGCACCTTGTCATCGTAGCCTTGTTCCTCAAAGATGGCGCGCACGTCATCTAGTGGCTTCCGCTGGCTGACGATGGGTACGTCTAGCGAGATGAGCTCGCGCATGCGCTCTTCGATCGCTTGCAGCTCCTGAGCATCAAAGGACTCCCGGCGTCGCACCTCGCAGAAGAAACCACCCAGCGGCACAGCGTGATCGATGACGATGCTCGCTTCTGGATAGAGCTCCCTAGCTGCGGCGATGAGCACAAAGCAGAGCGATCGCCGGTAGATGCGGATGCCATCGGGGTCGGCGATGTCCAGCCAGCGCACGTGGCCGTCCTTGGTCACGGCATGGGAGAGCTCAGTCAGCCTATCGTCGACGATGGCAGCCACGACGGGCAACTTTGCGTCTGGGCGGCTGGCCTGCGCGAACTCGTGCAGGCGAGTGCCCTTGGGTCCCTCGTACGTTTCGCCGCCATCAAGGGTGATCTGGACCGTCTGGCGAGGCTTTGCGCGGTGGATAGCCGTCGATTTGGCGTTCATGGTGCCCTCTCTCGTGGCTACTACTGGCCATACTTTTCCATGTAGCGGCGGTGCGCACGCGCGACCTCTTCTGCCGGGATCTCTTCCGGTTGGCCAAGCTGCAGAGCATAGTAGACGGTGCGCGCGACATCCTCCGTCATCACGGCAGCCTTGACGGCGGCCATCACGCTGGCCCCGATGGTAAAGACGCCGTGGTTTTTCATGAGAATGGCGGGGCTATCGCCGATGGCGCGGACGATCTCTTGCCCGATCTCCTCGCCGCCGATCTTGGCATAGGCGCCAAGGGGGATGGCGCCGCCAAACTCGTCCGCAATGGCCGTGAGGTACACGGGGATCGGCTGAGCGGCAGCGGCAAAGGCGGTGGCAAAGGTG
>CAYOBT010000374.1:0-3204 GCA_964402205.1 uncultured Anaerolineales bacterium | reverse complement strand
TGCCGCCCCACGTCTGGCGGCGGTTCCAGGCGCGTACCAAAGCGCAATTGCCACCCGAGCCAGAGTTGCCCATGCGGCGCGTGAAGAGCGTCGCCGGGCATTCCGAGGAGGTGCCGGCCGACGAGGGCACGCCCGAATATGAGGCATGGCGCGAGAAATGGCGGGCATGGGCGGCCGAGACTGAGGAGGCTCGCGCGCTGGTCGACGAGGAGTGGAAGGGGCTCATGCTCGATTACGGCGTGCTGGCCTGGCGGTTTCCCGGGTGCGAGTGGGAGACCGACGTACCCGGGGATTGGGAATACCCGGAGGCATTACGCCGCGCCGGATTTGAGCCGCACGACAACCAGCGCATCGACTACATCCGCCTGGATGTGTGCAACACGCCGGGCTCCGAGACGGTGGTGGTCGTGTCCATCACCCTGTCAGACCTGACCGACGAGGAGGTGGAAGCGCAACTCGCCGGGTTTCGGGCTGACCTGGAGCGACGGGATGCTGCTGGAGAGGCCGCCACGAACACGGCTCAGGGAGTCGATGTACCGACGCGAGATGCGGGCGGCAGGGGCACGGGGGATGGGCGCGGACGCCTGGTACAGGCAATCGAGAAGTTCACGCGCCGCCGCGGTGGCGAGTGACCTCGCGGATGTGATGGTCGCGCACGCGATAAGCAATAGCGAGAGGTGATATGTCTCTCGGAAGTAGGATGGGAGAGGCAGCCGATCAACTAGGCGTCCAGGCGCAATTCCTGGTCGACAAATTCCGCGCCGGGCTCAAGGAGTATGAGCGCGGGCTGAAGGATGGCGCCAAGGCGCAGGAGGAATTCAGGCGCCGGGTACAGAAGTCCAGCGGCCAGGCGGACAAGTCGATCCAGAGCTCCGTCCTGTCCATGCGCCAGAATTGGCTACAGGCGAGCGCGGCTATTGCCGTGGTCACCGCCGCGGTGGTAAAAGGCTACCAGAAACTGGAGGACGCGGCGCGGGCGCGCGGCATGCGTGAGGCGTTCCAGGCCATGGGGAACTTCTACGGCGTGGACACTGGCACGCTGATTGGCCAACTCAAAGAGATCTCCGACCAAACCCTTAGCACCTCCCAGGCCGTCCAGGTGGCGAACCAGGCCATGTTGGCCGGTGGGGCGGCGTTTGCCAGCGAGATCCCTCGCGTGTTCGAGATCGCGCGTGCCGCTGCGACGGCCACGGGCAAGGACGTCATGTGGGTCTTCGAGACCCTCACCCGCGGCATTGCCAAAGGTTCCCCTCTCCTGATCGACAATGCCGAGCTCTACCTGAGCATTGGCAGCGCGCTGGATGACTACGCCGCGAAACTCGGCAAATCCAGTGACGAACTGACCCGTCAGGAGAAGACACAGGCCACCCTCAATGCCGTTTTGGAGCAGGGCGCACCGCTAGTCGACGCTATCGGAGACAAGGCGCTGGACGCCACACAGCCATTCGACGAGCTCAAGGCCGCGCTGAAAGATTTTTGGGACGCGCTCATGGCCACGATAACAGCAGGGCCTGGGTTCGAAGAATTCCTACAGAGCGCTGTTGAGCTGGTGCGGACATTTACACAGGTGACGATTATGTCCATCGCCGGACTCAAGGGGTTGTGGGCTGTGCTCACCACTGATCCGCTGGAATGGGTCAAGGGCGAGGTGCATTTGTTGGAGCTGTTCGACGAGACCGTGTCCACGTCGTTCTTGGAAGGCGCGCGCGCCATGGGAGAATTTGAGACCGAGGGTGACCAGGTCGAGAATACCATCGAGGACATCGGCACGGCGACCGAGGACACGTCCGACAAACTGGACGAATTCAACCAGAAGATCGAGGACTTGCGCGTCAAATACACAGAGCAACTCGTCGACATGCAGACCCAGGCCGCGCAGTGGGAGATCGACACCGCCATCAAACGCGCGCGGCGGCTGGAGGACATCGAGCGCGACGCGGCACGCCAGCGGGCCGACATTCACGAGCAATACGCGGCCCAGATCCGCAATGCCGAGACGCAATATCACCAGGCTGTCGAATCGGCCAAATATGAGCATGGCCGGCGCATGGCCGACATCGAGCGCCAATACCAGGAGCGTGTCCGCCAGATCCAGCAACAGTACCAAGAGACAACGTATGAGGCTATCGCCAACCGCGACGCCACAGCCGCGCTCAAGGCCATGCGGCGGCGGGATTCAGACCTGGAGGACGCGCAGCGCCAGCGCGATCAACAGCGGGCCGACGCCGCCGCCGATTACGCCAAACAGATGAACGATTTACGCGTGGCGCTCCAACAGCAGCGTGAGGAGGCAAGGCGCGCGCGAGATCAGCAATTGCGAGACCTGGAGGAAAACGTGCGGCGCCAGCGCGAGGAGCTCGACCGCTCGCTCCAACGCCAGCGCGAGGACCAGCAACGCCACAACCAGTGGAAGCTCCAGGCCATGCACCAGCAGTACAACGCAGAATATCAGGCGGCGCTCTCTGCGTACACAGGCCAGGAGAATGCCTACCGCCAGCATTTGCTGAATATGCGGTCCATCTGGGCGCAGTTTGCGGGCGGGATCGGTACAACGCATGCCGGACAACTAGGACGCCAATACCAAGGCACGCAATACCTGGCCGAGGGCGGGGCGTTGATCGCGTCCCAACCAACACACCTGGTCGTCGGGGAGGGTCGCTATCCCGAGCTTGTCGTGGCTCAACCGCTCACGCCTGTACCCGCCCCCGCACCATCCCTGAGCGCCAACGTCTCTGGCGCCATGCGCCACGAAGTGACGGGCACGGTGCAGGCCATGATGGCCGGGTACGAGGGGCGGCTGTCCAACGCCATATCCAGCGCCGTGATTGATGCGGTATCGGAGATCATCCGATGATCATAACTATCGACGGCGTGCCGGAGCCGATGCAACCTGATTCGCTCAACTGGGAGCCTCCGCGCCAACTTGGGACCGACGGCGAGGGAGCGCCTGTACGGGCGCCTAACTGGTCGTGCCGGTTGGGGTTCAGCAGATTGACCCGCGTACAGTTCCAGAACTGGTTCGACCACTGGGACACGGGCGAATTGGTGACGTTGGAGCTTCCCCACCCGTCTAGCGGCGTGATGACCGAGTACGATTGCTACGTGGCCGCGTTCGTGCCGCGCTTCGACACGCGCGCCAAGTGCGAGGCCGCGGCAAACGGCGTCGACATCACACTCACACGCATACAGGTGGCGTGATGGCGT
>CAYOBT010000373.1:0-3206 GCA_964402205.1 uncultured Anaerolineales bacterium | reverse complement strand
GCGCCGCACGCCGAGAACCCGCATGCCCAGCGCCTTGGCCAGGTGTGCGGTCCGACTGCCAATGGCCCCCACGCCGATGAGCAGCATCGTCGCGCCGACCAGCTCGCGGATGCCCCCCTCGGGGCGATGCCAGCGGTGCTCCACCTGATGACGCATAGCCATGTGCAAGCCGCGCCCCAACGCCAGCGCCATCCCGACGATATGCTCCGAGATTGGGATAGCGTGGACGCCCGAGGCGTTGGTCAAAACCAAATCGGAAGCGCGCACGTCCGGATATCGCCGGAGCCAGTCTGCCCCAGCGCCCCACTGCTGATACCATCGCAGGCGCGGCGCCCGCAGCAGCAAGTCGTGCGGGAAGCGCGCCGCAGCGATCTCAATCCGATCTAGCACCTGCTCGATCTCGGTGCGGTTCTGCGTCACCACCAAGCGATGCTCCGGGGCCAACGAGGCGATTCGTTCCCGCATCGCCTGGTCCACATCCTCGTCAGCCAAGCCGAGCAGGATCACACTGCGTTGTTCCGAGCTCACGCGTCCTGCCCCGCAGCGATGGCTTCCATCCGCGCCACGATATCCGGCGAGAGCTTGACCTCCAGCGCACCGAGGTTGTCGTGGACATGCTCCACTTTGGTCGCGCCCGTGATGACACTGGTAACGCCCTCACGCTGGAGCAACCATGCGATGGCGAGCTGCGCTCTGGTGATGCCGAGGTCACCGGCAACGTCCTTGAGCGCACGCACTCGCTCGAGGACCTCATCGCGTAGCCAATGCTCGCGCAGCCCTTCCATACGTGCCAACCGGCTATCATCAGGGATGCCGTCATCGTACTTGCCCGTCAGGACACCTGTCGCCAACGGGGAAAAGGTCGTCAGGCCCATGCCGTGCTCGCGCACCACAGGCACGATCCGCTCCTCGACACGTTCGCGCACCAGCAGGTTGTACTGCGGCTGCTCCACCTGCGGCGCATAGAGCCCATACTGCTTGGCGATGCCTACCGCCTCTGCGATGCGGGCCGCGGGCCACTCACTGGTCCCCCAATAGAGGACCTTCCCCTGGTGGATCAGGTCATCCATGGCGCGCACGACCTCCTCCACCGGCGTAGCAGGGTCATACCGATGGCAGTAGTAGATATCCACATAGTCGGTACCGATGCGCTGCAACGACTTGTCGATGGACTCCATCACGTGCTTGCGAGAGAGCCCACGGTCGTTCACGTCGTCGCTCATCGGCCAGAACACCTTGGAAGAGATCACCAGCGTATGCCGCGGGTACTCGGCGAGAATCTGCCCCATGAGCGTCTCGGCCTTGCCGCGCGCATAAACATCGGCAATGTCAAAAAAGTTGACCCCGCCGCCATAGGCGGCTCGAATGATCGCCTTGGCGCGCGCCAGATCGGTGACACTCTCGCCAAACGTAGTCCAGCCACCCAGGCCCAGCGCGCTGAGCTGGATGCCGGCCTTGCCAAGATGTCGATACTTCATCAGGGACCTCCTCAAGCGTCATAGATGCCACGCCCGAGTCTGCGCACGCTCCATTCGCTGCGCGACGCGGGCTCCAAGCTCAGGGAGCAGGCGGGAGCGCCAGCTCCTCTGTGAGCGCAACGACATAGGCGCGCCCGGCGTCGCGCGCAGCGACCGCGTCCCGATCGCGCACGGGGGTGAGAATGGCAGCGCACCGGGAAAGCCAGTCGGCGAGCTCCGCAGCCCTGTGCTCCAGCGCCTCATGTAACACGTGCATGGCGGGCAAGAGCGTAGCGCGGTACAGCTCGTTTCCAGACGCACCCACCAACGTCGACCAGAAGCCGTCCAGCCCGTTGGCAACGATCAGACCACCAGCCCCTACTGGGATCAGCGAGTCCTTGAGTGCGTCTCGATCGTCGTCGGTGCGATGCGCTGCCGCAGCGGACAACATCTCACGAACCTGCCCTCGAACCACCGCGATGGCCTCTTCCGGCGCATCCTCGCCTCGTAGCTGCAGATACAACGCCACCGGAGCCGCCGCGTCCTCGGCGCCAAACGCCCGCACATAGGTTCCACAACCCGGCTTGACCAGAACCAACCCTCGAACTTCTAGCGCGCGGATGGCCTCGCGCACAACAGTCCGGCAGACGCCAAGCCCCTCGGCAAGCTCGCGCTCGCCAGGGAGCTTTTCGCCCTCGCTCAACGACTCTTGGACGATCAGCGTCTGGATCTGATCCGCGACTTGCTCATACAGCTTGGCGCGTTGTAGATCAAAGTCAAAGTCGCACACGGGTATCCCCAGGCTGGTCTATTGGTCTGACCACTCGGCCACCAGATAAGGATACCATAGCGGGTCTCTGCCCGCAAGTGCTCCATCACACGCTCACCGACCGTGCGTTCGATAGTAAGCCAGGCCTTCCACCAACGCATCCAGATTCGCGGACGGCACGCCCGGCGTGATGGAGCTCGAGGCTCCCAGGCACAGCCCTTCACTCGGTCCCTCCTCCACCAACCAGCGCAGCTCGCCCCTCACGTCCGATGGAGTGCCGTGGGGCAGTGTCGTGGTCACCGAGGCGCCAGCCCAGATCATCAGTGGATCGCCATCACGTGTGCGCATACGGCAGATGGCAGGATAGTCCATGCCATGCTCGTACTGGAAGCCTTGGAATCCCCCCACTCCCGCCTCGATCAGGCCCGGGATCAGCCCCATCAGGTTCCCGTCGCAATGCCACAGACAACGCACGCCGCCCTGCACCAGCGGCGCGATCGACCGCTCCAGATGGGGCAACCAGAGCTTCTCTAGCGAGGCCACGCTCACCAACGTGCCCCGCGCGTCGGCCATGTCGTGGTCAAGGCGCACCACGGGTGGCAAGTCTCCCATTTCAATGGCTCGCGCCGCCCGAGCGTTGCGCCTCCGCGCCAACTCGGCCTGCAACGCAAAGTCGGCCTCGATCGCCTCTGGGTAGAGCCCATAGGCCATCAAGTAGGCCTCGTAGCCATACGCGCCATACCGCAGGACGGGCAAAGCGTTGAACCCACCATAGGGGACCTTCAGAATCGTTGGGCCAAAGCGTTGCTGTATGTCCCGCTCCCCCGCGACGAGCGCCGCCACCGCATCCTCGTTTGCCGGATCGCAGGCAGCGATGGCCTCTCGTAGCGCGGGCCACACGTGAGCCTCGAGATGCGCCACGACGGCTTCTGGTCCATCGATGGCCATACCGTCCAATACGATACGATCGGCACCGGTCG
>CAYOBT010000372.1:0-3207 GCA_964402205.1 uncultured Anaerolineales bacterium | reverse complement strand
CCCTCTTCCAAGATTGCCCATGCCTCATCGATGCCGGCCTCGGGCGTAGGAGCCTTTTCGCCTAGGTAGAGCATCTCTCCTGCGACGACAGCGCAGTGCTGCGCAAAGTCCGCCGGGCCCTCACCGCGCAGCGTCGCGATGGCCTCGCGCATTTCCAGCGCGTTGCCGACCGCGAGGCCTAGCGGCTGGCTCATGTCCGACAGGATGGCCGTCACCCGCTTGCCGGCTTCTTCGCCGATGCGCACCATCAGCTTGGCCAAGGACCGCGCCTCTTCCAGCGTCTCCATGAACGCTCCGCGACCGACCTTGACGTCCAGCACCAAGGCATCGGCTCCGGACGCCAGTTTCTTGCTCATGATGGAGCTAGCGATGAGCGGGACGCTAGGAACCGTGCCGGTGACATCGCGGAGGGCGTACAGGTGCTTGTCTGCAGGAGCTAGGTCGGCCGTCTGTCCGCTCACGACGATGCCGTGCTCACGGACGCACGCCAGAAAGCGCTCGCGGTCCAGATTCACGTCATAGCCCGGAATCGCCTCGAGCTTGTCCAGCGTACCACCCGAGTAGCCCAGGCCCCTCCCTGACATCTTGGCCACGGGCAGGCCCGCTGCAGCTACCAGCGGCGCAACCACCAAGGTCGTCTTGTCGCCGACGCCGCCCGTCGAGTGCTTGTCAACCACAATGGGCGCAAGCTCGCTCAAATCCAGCACATCGCCAGAGTCAACCATGACCATCGTGAGATCGTGCGCCTCACGGTTTGTCATGCCCCGCAGCAGGATTGCCATGGCCCAAGCCGCCATCTGATAGTCGGCCACCTCGCCGGAGAGCATGCCACTGATCATGAACGCAATTTCATTGCGCGAAAGCTCGCCGTCGTCTCGCTTCTTGGCGATGATGTCTACGGCATTCATTGCTGCGTCTCCCTCTCACGTGCGCGCCTCAGACTCGCCCCATGTCTCCACGCTCGCCACATCACCACCAACCCGACCCCCGTCACCAAGCCCTCAAAGATGAGCGAAGCCGCTGCAAAGTCAGCCAGGCTGCTCCCGAGGCCAGTGGGTCCCACGTGCATCCGGTACCGCACGAACGGCCAACCCAAGTACAGCCGGCCTGGGTTCAGGTGTGCATTCACGCCGTCGCCGACCAAGTGGGCGCCATAGCCCACCGCCCAACCGGACGCCCGACCGCGCCCGAACAGCCTTGCTACCACGGCCGTCGTGAGAACCCACGCCAGCAGCGTGTGAGCAGGGATCCGATCGTTTGGCGTGAGGCGCAGGATCCAGCGTAGGGGCTTGTCTACCAGATCGGGCGCCATAGACGCCGCCATGGCACCACCAAGGTCTGCACCGACAGCCCGCGCTGCCAGCCAAGCGCTCGCGAGATGGCCCGGCAGGATCATGGCACCCTCCCCACAGCGCACTCTGTCAGTGTCCACGCCACGGGTTTGCCCGTGCCTATTGAAGGGGGATCCCTTCAGGCGCATTGCCACCGACGCGTGAGCCAACGCGCTTTCGCTTTCTCGCCTTCTTTTGCCATCATAGCTAGGGTCGACGTGATCCGTCAAGATCCTACCTTGGGAGCACCGGCTACCGGTGGTATAATCGCGCCATCTACCCTCACGGCGCAAACGGCGTCAACGATAGAAGGAGTCCACTCCCATGGCGCGTATTCCCGTTGACCGACTCCGCATCGGCGACACCCTCCACGGGCAAACGTTTCTCTTGCGCAGCAAACAACTCGCCACCGCTCGCAACGGCAGCCCGTACCTCCGCGTCAACCTCGCCGATCGCACCGGCGTCATCCCAGGCATCCAGTTCAGCACCAGCCCCGCCGCCGTAGACGCCCTCGAGGAAGGCCAGGGCGTCGCCATTTGGGGACGCGTCGACGAGTACCGAGGCCAGATGCAAGTCAACATCGATCGCATCGGCGCCGGCGCCCTTGCCGACCTCCAAGAATTCCTGCCAACCGCTTTGCGGCCCATGGGCGAGATGCTCGACGAGTTCGAGGGTATCCTGGCCAGCATCGACGATCCCAACCTAGCCGCCCTCCTCGCCGCCGTCTTTGACGACGACCAGGGGGTCAGGAGTGCCTTCCAGCAAGCGCCCGCCGCCAAGAGTTACCACCATGCCTGCGTCGGAGGGCTCCTCGAGCACAGCCTCAGCGTCGTTCGGATCGTCGAGACCACAGCCGCTCTCTACCCTGACCTGGATCGCGACCTCGTCGTCACCGCCGCGCTCCTGCACGATCTCGGCAAGATCTGGTCGTACGACTCTGTCAGCTTTCAGATGACCCCGCGCGGATCGCTGCTCTCCCATGTGTACATGGGCGCTGCCTACATCGAGCAACGCATCCAGCAGCTCGACGGCTTTCCCAGCGAAACGGCCATGCGCTTGCTGCACGCGCTCTTGGCCCATCACGGCCGCCTGGAATTCGGCTCGCCTGTCGTGCCGCAGACCCTCGAGGCTATGGTGCTGCACAGTGCTGACAAGCTCGATGGAGACGCCCGCGGCGCCGTGGACCTCTATGCGCGCACCGATAGCAGCAGCGCCTTCTCTGACTATTCGACCATGCACGAAACCCGCCTTTTCCAAGGCGAAAGCGACGACTAGCCCACCACACCGCGAGAGGTGCGCCATGATCGACGCATACCAGGGCCGCTCACGATACCGAGGCTGCTCACGCTACGAGGGCATCCGCAACGTCACGCTCGAGATGAGCCTCAAGCCCTTCAAAGCGGTCGATGGCGCTAGCCTCCGCGCCGTCGCCGACGAGCTCTTTCGGCAGTGGGACGCCCTCACTCGCCACGCCGACATGATTTCTGTCCTGCTCTGGACGGGCGACGGCTCCGAGATTCTCGAGTATCGCGGCGTTGCCGGTGACCCCATCGAGTGGGGACGCTACATCGGCATCGCTCACCCGCGACACCACGCGCCCCGCGATCCCTGGATCCACGGCATCCACGCGGGCAGCGCCCTCTACATGCACAATCCGCCCACCATCACCTACGGGACCCTGGCCCGCATCGTAGATACCCTTCACCGGGTAGGATCGGAGCGCACCGGCAAGCCCATCCGCGTTGGTGCCACCTTTGACCCCGGTCCTGAGTTTGCCCGTTCCACGTTCAAATACGTCAAGCATCCCGAGATCTGCCCATCGAGCACGCAGATCATGGGCGGCGGTGCCTTTGTGTGCTGCTATGCCACGCTGCAC
>CAYOBT010000371.1:0-3216 GCA_964402205.1 uncultured Anaerolineales bacterium | reverse complement strand
CGCGACCTGCGACGCTCTGCTCTACACCTTGGACCTAGGCCCCACCCTCTGCGACGCCCTGGATTTGCCCACGCCCAGCGACTGGGATGGTCGTTCCTTCTTGGCCGCGTTGCGAGGCGAGCCCGTCGATGGACGGGACTATCTCGTGTGGGATCACGGGCTCTATACCGTGCAAAGGGCTGTCCGCACGCGGCAGCATCTCATGGTGCGGACGTATGACAATTTCGGCTACACATCCTTTGATCCCGTAGCGCTTTATGACATGGAGCGAGATCCCTACGAGACGACCAACCTGGCCGAGGATTGCCCCGATCTGGTGGCGCAATGCAGCGGACTCATGGAGGATTGGGTGCAGCAGCAACGGCGCAAGGGCCATGCGATCCAGGATCCTCTGACCGCCATCCTTGAGGAGCGCGGCGATCGCATCAACGGCGGGAACGCAACGGCGTAGCTGGCAGGCGATCCCGGTTCGTGGCTCCCGCGCCTGGGCAGCTAGTCCCGCTTGTGCAGCACCAGGATCCAGTCCTGGGCATCAGGCCGTGGGGGCAACGCGAGGCCCTCCTCGGCGGCATGCAAACGCTTCGCTAGCGACGTGACCTTGCCCGTACGCGGATCGAACCACTCGGCCGCGTACGGGTTCTGCGTGTCCGCATCCAGCAGCGAGACTGATGCCTCCGCCTGCAGCCCCCGGCTCAAGTAGATCACATAGATGTCGTGACCCGCTGCCTTGGCCACCGGCCGCATCATATAGGTGCAGAGCCCCTCCACGCGCAACGCGTCGGGTCGCGGCTCGAGTTCCCACCAAGGCAGCGACGTGTACAGATCGCGCAGGTAGCCCATCTGGGCGCCGCCAGGTTGTTCCAGCGCCTCCCACCAGGGGATGGGCTCGCCCCACTCGTCAAAGGTGCGGTCGTTGGGCCCTTGCGTGGGATACCAGAGCCCGTGAGCGCCATACGTGTAGCCAAAGCTGCCGGCCTGGATGGCGCGATACGCGGCCCAACGCACGTCGGCGTCCGTCATCTGGTGAATGCCCTCATAGTTGCACTCGGACTCTAGGATGGGCTTGTGATCGTCGCGTGCGTAGGCATCGAGGTAGAGATCCACCTCCGGATAGGCGCCATGGGCCCCCTGGAACATGATGAAATCGTACCATGGCTCGTCCCAGATCTGCCGCTTGTCGCCTTGGTACCACCAAGGATGCACCGTCATGGCGCGGTGGTAGGGATCGGTGTCCTTGATGTATTGCCCCAGAGCAGTGACCTTGGCCACGCGGTCGCTGATGTCCGCATTGTTCTCGATGACATTGTACTCGCCGGTGATGAGCCAGGTGACGGGATAAGCCCCATAGCGCGCGATGACGTTGCGCCACAAGAACTCGAGGCCCTCCTCTGGCAGCTGCTCGAAATCGTACCACCAGGTCAGGGCGATGGCCGGCATCAATCCGGCCTCGGTGGCATAAGTGACGTAGGCATCGACCTCCTGCCAGTACGCGGGCTCCAGCCGTTGGACCCGGGCCTGCGTCGTCAGCCACGCTCCCGGCACAACGGGCTCGCCCTGGAATGCCCAATGCACCACGGTGTAGCCCTGGGCGCTGCGCTTGTCCACGAGCGTGCGGAACATCGAGTCATAGGCCGGGTTGGACGATCCCTCTCTCGGCACCAGGCTGGAAGGACAGAACCACCACGTGTCGCCCAGCCAGAAGAACGGTGTGCCATCCGAATAGGTCAGGTAGCGGCGGTTGTCGCTCACGCGCAGGAACCCGCCGTGCTGGTAGAGGGGATTGTCCCCCGACGCCGGGCCCGCGCGCATCTCGCCGGTGACACCCTGCAGGCCGGGATCGTCCAGCGGCGCACCTTTGGCGTCCGCGGCTTGCGTGATCCAGGACCAGCGCCCTTGGCTCGTGGGCGCAAAGCGTACCCGCCAGGTGTTGCCGCCATCCCAAAAGCCGGGCACCCGCAACCTCTCGCCACCTGGTCCGCTGACAGTGGCCCATAGGTCCACCTGTGAAGGGCGAGGATGGCTCCCCTCGGCCGACAGGGTGATCTCGTACACGCGCCAGACGGGCACGTCGGCCGGGGCGCACCCAGCGAGCAGGGCGACACCGGCGATCCCGATGCCAGCTATGATGCTTGCCGCGAGTGTTCGTGCAGTGACGTCTTTGGCCATGCTGCCTCCTAGCTGTCGCGTGTTCGTACGAATCTGGCAGGTTCAGAGCGCAGATGTGCCTCGCGTCCCCAAGAAATGGGCGAGGCCCCACGACCCCATTCTACGCACACAAGGACTCTTCGACTAGCTCGTTCTTGCCCAGGCAGCATTGCATCGTGCTGGCGGCTAGTACGCGCTGTCCATCGCCGGGGCCCCGTTCGCTTGCCAGCCGCCCGCCGCGATTCTATGATGCCGACGATCTCGCACGCGTCGCCGTGCGACGGTCACGTGTGAGGTCGGTGCCTCTTGCACAGGAGGAGACGGATGGGTAGCGCGAACACGGTCCACGAGGTGGCACGGGAGACTCCGGTACTCGGCGAGTACGACGTTATCGTCTGCGGAGGTGGCCTGGGAGGCACGGCCGCGACGCTCGCAGCAGCTCGAGCGGGAGCCAGGACATTGCTCATCGAGCGCAACAGCTTCTTGGGTGGCGTGGCCACAGCGGGTATGTGCTGCAGCATCTTCAACTGCTACTACACCGGGACTGAGCGGCGTCACCTAGGGACCAGTGGCATCGCCGTCGAGGTCGCCGATGCTCTGGCCGAGGCGACGGGCTATGGCCAGAGGTGGCGCGAGCACAAGGGGCATATCATCTATGACATCGAGCGGGCCAAGCTGGTTCTGCAGGAGCTGGTCGAACGGTCGGGCGCGGATACGCTGCTGCAAACCTGGGTCGGCGGCACCATCGTGGAGGACGGCTCTGTCCGAGGCGTGATCGTCGAGACCAAGCAGGGACGCAAGGCCATCCGCGCCAAGGTCGTCGTCGACGCCACGGGCGACGCCGACGTAGCGGCCAAGGCCGGCGTGCCTCTGCATACGCTGGAAAGCGGCCTGCACAGCCTCTGCTTTCGACTGGGCAACGTCGATGTAGATGCCTTTGTCGATCATTTCCGCCAGCATCCCGACCAGTTCCCCGCCTACATGGATGTGGACTGGTCGGTGGACGAAGCGCTCGCGCAGTATGACGAATGCGGGACGTTTCTCTTTCCGCATGGCGGCGGCATCCAGTTG
>CAYOBT010000370.1:0-3218 GCA_964402205.1 uncultured Anaerolineales bacterium | reverse complement strand
ACCGTCTAGGAACCCCTTGACCTGGCTGGATGCCCGCATGCGCAGTCGCTGGGGCGCCGTGCCCATCCAACGCGTGTCGCTATCAAAGACGCCTACGTTGAGATAGTCGCGCTCCGAGAGGTCCTCGACAAAGGCGAGTACCGCGCGATCTGCTGCCTGCCACTTTGCTCCTCTCATTGAGCCCGAGTGATCCACCAGCACGATGACCTCTCGAGCGGGCGCCGCATCGCGAGGCGCTACCGCAGGAGGCGAGACCATCGCTGCAAAGTAGGCGTGGCCGCCCGCGTCATCGTCGCTCGTGAGCACGGACAGGGTGGGGCGATCCTGTGCCTGTTGCGGCTGCCAGTGCAGCACACAGTCGCGATCGGGGAGCATCTCGCCCTGTGCCAAACGCACGCGCAGATGACCATCCTCGTCGTCGTGGCGCAGAGCATGGGTGGTGCTGCTGATCGAGCCGGCGGATCCTGTGTTCAGATCCAGCGCGAAACGGTGGCCCGGGTCGCGAAACGTCGCGAGAGGTTGTCCCTGGGCCGATCGATGGCCTCTCTCGTCGGGACGAGTGAAGCGCGGCGCCGTGGTCAATGGGATGCGCAGGGACCAACCCGTGCCCTCGGCATCGGCCAGTTGGACGTAGGTGGTCTCTACGACGACCTCCTGGTCGGGCTGCAGGCCGGCAACCCGCAGGGTAAAGACGTCTGGCGTTTCGCGCGTGGTGAGGGCTGCCTGGCGTCCCTCGCGCTTGGCCTGCTCGTAGGCTTCTTCGGCTTGCTGGCGCTCCGCTAGCTCGGCGACGATCTCCACGTCGCCAAAGGTCACGACAACGCCCAGCACAGCCGCATCGCCTGGCAGGGGAAAGCGGTAGATGGCCTCCAGCACCTGCGTGCACTGTTTCTGGGTGTAGCCATAGCTGTGGGTGACGGTGATCTGGGCGAGCGGACCGTCCCAGCGCCCGTTGACCGTCGTGCGCAAAAGCGGCACAAAGGGCAATCGCGAGGACGCCTCCGATTCGCCCGCCGTCTCGAGCACGGCTACGCCGGCTGCGGCACTGTTGGCGAAAGCGTTGGGATTGAGCATCACGGACCTCCTTCTGTTACCGCGTTGTGCCGCGGCCGTGGCGTGTGTGCACGAACTCGATGATGCCAAGCAAGAGCGCCTGGTCGTCGTCGTGCAGCGACTCCCAGCTATCCAGCAAGTCCGCGGCGTGGCGCCACAAACGTGGGTCGCGTAGCGTCACGGTCACCGGACCTTGGTGAGGGGTCGAAGGGATAGGCGTTTCGGATGGCGCGATCGGGCTGGAAGCGGGTGGCTCCTTTGGCGCAGGTTCCTCCACGGGGATGCGATCGAGATAGCCGGCGGCGTCCATCATCTCGGCATAGATGGCGCTCTCGAGCTCCGTCCGGCGCGCCTCGTCGGCGTGGGCCTGCGCCAAACCCCTTGCCAGCTTTTGCATGATGGCCGCCGACGGGACCACCTCGCGCCCTTGGTGATCAAAGCCGGCCTCGATGGTGCGCACATAGGTCGCGCTGACATCGGCGAGATCGGCCAGTCGTTGCTTGGACAGGCCGATCTTCTTACGCCACCGCTCAACGACCAGCGCCGTTCGCGGGCGTTCCTGCGACTCGCTCATGGTCTGCCTCTGGCTCCATCCATGCCACAGTATTCTGCGGGTAGAATACACTATTTTCTGCGCATTGTCAAGGGTGGAGCCTGGCAATCCGTGAGGGGCGAGACAGCGCGTCTCATAGTCAAGCAGAACAGAAAGCGACGAGGTTGCTAGAGCCCATTGAGGTCAGTCGCTGGGTCACGGCACGAGAGACAGGCGGCGAGGCGATCATCCCTCAAAGAATGACCGCCTCGTGCTCTCCGTAGGCGGTTGCGTTCGGGCGAACCCGCCGATGTGCATGGCGGGCATCAACGCTGCGTTGCCTCAATCCCCGCCATCAAAGGCGGGCTGCCTCCAATCAGCCGGCAGTTCCCGCGCATTCAGCATTTCTGGGGGGATGCCGCCGCCGATGGGTCCTGCCCCAGGGGCAGCATCCCCCAGGCATCGCTCCTGAGCGCCCTTCAGGAGGCATCGCTCACCACCCAGCCGGCTGGGCCAAGACCGGCTTCAAAGACCATCACTCCCGTTTTGCCCAGGGACATGTTGGCGTTGGCGGGCATCTAGCAGGACCTGGGGATGCCATCGTACGAGACGTGGACGGCGATGATGTTCTCACCGACCTTGAGGAATCGTGGGGGGTCAAACAGATCGTACTGCATGCGGCGAGGCTGGCTGCGGACGGGTCCGCGCCATACCTCTCGGTTATGGACATAAAGCACAGACGGCGAGTCGGCGGTCATGCGTGCGGGCGCGCGCCGGCACCGCGTCGACTGTGAACGTCTTGCGGAATAGGCCGTGCTCCTCGGCGCGCTGATTGGCTGGCCCGGCCCCCCCAAAGGGCCGGCTAGGGGGCTTGGGAGCCTCCACGCAGATCCAATTGTCGCGCCACCGTATCTCGGACGTCCTGCGGGCTAGCAGCATTGGTCACCATCGCCCCCTTTGCCCAAGGGGCGACGGAACACAGAGCTGCTCACAAGCGCGTTCGCCCCACGGCGTTCCTAGGTTGCATCATCGCCTACGAGCCAGCGACGGTGTGGCTCCCGCCCGCGTTCTTGGCGAGGTTGCCGCCGTCCAGCGGGATCAGGGCCCCGGTGATGAACGATGACGCATCGGACGCGAGGAATACCGCCAGACCGCGGATGTCATCCGGCACGCCCAATCGTCCCAGGGGAATGCCACGCAGAAAGGTGTCCCGGAGGGGCGGATCCTGCGCCATCCGCGCCTCCAAGCCGGGATTGGCTATCTGTGATGGCAGGATGGCGTTCACCCGCACCCCGCGCCCGCTCCACTCGGTGCTGAGCTCGCGGGTCATCTGGGCGACGCCGCCCATCGCGACGCTGTAGGCAAAGTTGCCCCGGCCCAGCGCGCTGACGCCGGCGATGGAGCACATGTTGACGATGCTGCCTTTGCCTTGCGATAGCATGCGCCGTCCCGCCTCCTGGCAGGAGCAGAACTTGCTCACTAGGATGCCGGCAACCCGTTGGCGGAACGCTTCCACGGTGAGCTGTTCGGGGGGCACTGGATGGTTACTGCCTGGGATATTCATCAGGATGTCGATGCGCCCAAAGGTCTTGTCTAGGCGCTCGAACATCGCCCGCACCTGGGCGACGTCGGT
>CAYOBT010000369.1:0-3225 GCA_964402205.1 uncultured Anaerolineales bacterium | reverse complement strand
CCCCAACGACGTCGAGCACCGCATTGCGCCGCGCACCAAGGCGATTGTGGTCGTCCACTATTGCGGGCATCCCGTCAACATGGACCCCATCATGGAGATCGCCGCGCGCCACAACCTGAAGGTGATCGAGGACGTGTCACATGCGCAAGGTGCTCTCTACAAGGGTCGCAAGGTGGGCACGTTCGGCGATGCGGCGGCGATGTCGCTCATGTCGGGCAAGAGCTTCCCCATTGGCGAGGGGGGCATCCTGGTCACCGACGACGAGGCGATCTATGAGCGCGCCATCGCCTTTGGCTTCTACCAGCGCCACGGCGAGTATCTGACCATGCCCGAGCTTGATGCCAACGCCGGACTGCCCCTTGGCGGGTTCAAGCACCGCCTGAACCAGACGGCCTCAGCCATGGGGCGCGTGCAGTTGCGCTACTATGACGCGCGCATCGCCGAGATCCAGGCGGGCATGAACCGCTTCTGGGACCTCTTGGAGGGGACGCCGGGGCTCCGAGCCCACCGCCCCCCAAAGGACTCGGACAGCACCATGGGCGGTTGGTACAACCCCGTGGGCCACTATCTCCCCGAGGAGCTAGGCGGGCTGCCTTCCGAGCGCTTTGCCGAGGCTGTCCAAGCCGAGGGCGCGTTCTGTGGGCGCGGCGTGAACATGCCCCTCCACCTGCACCCCGTCTTTAACGAGGCGGACATCTACCAGGATGGCAAGCCCACCCGCATCGCCTTCTCGGACCGCGATTTGCGGCAACCGCCCGGATCGCTTCCCGTCACCGAGGCGTTGAGCGGCCGCGTCGTGGGCGTGCCCTGGTTCAAGCACGATGACCCCGAGCGCATCGAGGCCTATGCCGCTGCCTTCCGAAAGGTGGCATTACACGCCTCCGAGCTGGTCTAGTCCGCGCCGTCGCGCAGCAGAAGGGGCGATCAGGCAAGTGCCTGACCGCCCCTTCTGAACCTCCCAGGTACGATGCGCTAGGCTGGCGATGGCACCTTGCCCTTGAACTGGCTGACATAGAGGTGATGGTAGAAGCCTCGCTGCGCCAGAAGCTCCTCATGGTTGCCACGCTCGATGACTTCACCGTCGTTGATGACCAGCACCTCGTCCGCCTCGCGAATGGTGCTGAGCCGGTGCGCGATGACGAACGACGTGCGGCCCTTCATCAGCGTAAGCAGCGCCTCCTGCAGATGCTGCTCGGTGCGCGTATCGACGTTGCTGGTGGCCTCGTCCAGGATCAGGATGCTGGGGTTGGCCAGGATCGCCCGAGCGATGGCCAGAAGCTGGCGCTGCCCGTGGCTCAAGTTGGCGCCTCGCTCGACTAGCACCGTCTCGTAGCCATCAGGCAGACGGTGGATGAACTGGTCGGCGTTGGCCAGCTTGGCGGCGGCGCGCACCTCCTCGTCAGTAGCATCCAGGCGGCCATAGCGGATATTCTCCATGACCGTGTCGCCAAAGAGAAAGTTGTCCTGCAGGACCAGCCCAAGGTTCTTGCGGAGGTCCTCCTTGCGCAGCATGCGAATGTCCGTCCCGTCGATCATGATGGCGCCTTGATCGATGTCATAGAAGCGCGTGAGCAGATTGACGATGGTCGTCTTGCCCGCGCCCGTGGGCCCCACCAGGGCGATGGTCTCGCCCGGCTCGGCGCGCAACGAGACATGCTTGAGCACCGGCGTCTCTGGCTCGTAAGCGAAGCAGACGTCGTCAAAGACCACCTCGCCTCTGAGGCCGCTGACTGGAATGGCGTCGGGATCATTCACGAGCTCGGGCGTTTCGTCGAGGATCTGAAAGACGCGTTCGGCGCCTGCCAGGGCCGCCTGGATGGTATTGTAGAGCTGGGCCAAGGCGTTGATGGGCCGCGTGAACTGACGGGCATAGCCTACGAACGTGGCAATGGCGCCCACACTCACGATGCCCTGCACCGCCAGGAGCCCTCCTGTCCCGGCCACCACGGCGAGGCTCAGGTTGTTGACCATGTTCATGAGCGGTCCCATGAAGCCGGTGAGGATCTGTGCCTTGATGGCGGCTCGCTTGAACGCATCGTTGGCCTCGCCAAGATCCGCGAGCACCTGCTGCTCGCGCACGTACGCCTTGACCACCTTGTGGCCCGTCACCGTCTCCTCAATGAGGCCGTTCAGATCACCGATTCGCTCCTGCTGGTCCATGTAGGCAGTCCGCGTACGTTTGGCGATGGCCTTGGTGAGCAGCACAATGGCTGGCACCACAAGCAGCGTGATGCCGGCCATCGGCGGACTGACGATGATCATCATCGTGGCCACACCAACGAGGCTCAGCCCACTCGAAACCAACTGGGTAGCACTGGATGTGAGGACGTTGTTGATGTTCTCGACGTCGTTGGTCAGGCGGCTCATGAGCTCGCCATGCGTACGCTGATCAAAAAAGCGCAGCGACAACGTCTGCAGCTTGCCGAACAGGTCATCACGTAGCTGCTGGACGGTACGCTGTGCCACCCCAGCCATGACATAGTTCTGCAGCCAAGTGCCGCCGGCGGCCACCGCGTAGGCCAGCAGCATGAGCGCGCCGATGCGCGCCACGCCGGCCAGGTCGCCCGTCGTGACATAGGCATCGATCGCATACCCCAAAAAGTAGGGTCCGCTCAGCCCGAGCAGCGAGGTAACCACGACGAGTCCTGCCGCTAGCCAAAGCTCGCCGCCGTGCCGCTTGAGGTAGCCCCACAGCCGCAGCAGGGTCCCGCGAGCATCCTTGGCCCGCTCCTTCGGACCCATCATGCCATGGGGTCCACGTCGCCGACCGAACGGCTTGGCGCCTTCCTCTTTCCGGGGCCCCTGGCCGTTCCCACCGTCTCTCTTGCCTCTATCGGACATCGACCACCTCGGCATTCCCAAGCTGCGATTCATAGATCTCACGATACACCGGGCTGGACATCATGAGCTCCTCGTGCGTGCCCGATGCCGCCAGGCGACCGTCATTGAGCACCAGGATCTGGTCCGCGGTGAGCACGCTGCTGATGCGCTGCGCCACCATGATGCAGGTACGCTCACGTCCATAGGCCTCCAGCGCCTCTTGGATCCGCGCCTCGGTCTCGACGTCCACCGAGCTAGTGCTATCATCAAGAATGAGGATGGGCGGCTCGACCAAGAGCGCACGCGCAATGGCTACGCGCTGCTTCTGGCCGCCGGACAAGTTCACGCCCCGCTGACCAAGGGCCGTGTCATACCCATCGGGGAACTCTTGGATAAAGTCGTGCG
>CAYOBT010000368.1:0-3225 GCA_964402205.1 uncultured Anaerolineales bacterium | reverse complement strand
TCCTCCTCAACGACTGCGCCCAGCTCCAGCGCGCGCAGCAGGGCATCGCGACCGGTCTGCCAGATCTTCCGTACCTCGGCCACCTCGCCGGCAGGACGATCGAGCTCCTCCGCGGCCCACAGCGTGATCTTGTCGGCAAAGACGGCCCAGATGTTGTGCGGCAAGAACACGCCGAACAGGTCATCGTCGTTCATGAGCCCGGCATCGCCCATCCCACGCGGCATAAGCCCGGCCTCGGGGGGCGCATCCTCGCCGGAAACGCGCGTGCGCGCGCGCTGCGACTCCTGCCATCGCGAGCTCGCCAGCAGCCGCGGATACATCCCCTCTAGATAGGCACAGTCGCCCGTGAGCTGGTAGTGCGTCCAAACGGCCCAAGCCTTCATGCCGCTACCGCCCCACATATAGCGTGCCCAAGCGCGGGGCTCGGTCCAGTTGCCATCGGGCTCTTGCGTTTCCAGGCTCACGCGAGCGCCCGCGTCCGCCTCCTGGTGGTATCCGAGCTGGTCCAACGCCACGGCCATGATCGAGCCCTCGTAGCAGTTCCCGGCACGGTACACCTCGGTGCCCGGCGTGGCTGTGAGGTGACCGCTCAGGACCGGCTCGCGCATGACGAACAGGTCGGCCAGCGAGGCCTTCAGCCCGTCCAGGACACCGGCATCGGGGATACGAAAGACCGGCGCGCGGCCCACCAGATCACGCCACGTCTCCAGAGCCCTCTCGCAAGCCGTGGACCAGTCGGCTTTCCGAAGAGCGGGCAAATCCTCCTCGTAGGCGAGATAGGGGCGCACCAACCACCCCACTGCTCTCTCACCGGGCGCCAGGTCCCATGCCATCGTGAGGGCATTCATGCCGACCACCGGCGTCCTTTTGGCCCCCACGGCTATCACCAGCACCCGGTCTGCGCGATCGGTCCATTGCGCCAACAGCGCATCGCCCTGCTCGCGATCGTCAGCCCAGGCAGGGTTGATGCCCGCCCAGCCACCGGGCTTGACGCAGCGCAGTGCCAACGTGTGTCGCACACTGCCGGTGTTCTGGACCTCCACGCGCATGACGGCCGCATCGGCGGCGCCCACGGCCGTCAGCGTGACGACCCCGCGGCCATCGCGGTACGTGTTCTCCAACGCGGGCACCCAGCCATCCACGCGGCGCCAGGCACTGCTGGCAAAGGGCGCATCGTCCACCAGAGGCGTCAGCTCGAGCTCCCACTGCGTGCGCGGCCAGACGTACGGCCCATAGGGCTTGTCGGCCAGCGAATCATAGCTCCAGGCCATGCGGAGGCTCCCAGGCTTGACGTCCAGGAGCGTCTTGTCGCTGGCTTCGGGCATGCAGACCGTCAGCCGATGCGGCGGAGCGAACGCGTAGCCGAAATCCACACCGCTGGTGCCGTTCTTCATCGTGTCCCTCCTCATCACGCCCTCAGCATGGTTATGTCAACCTACAAAGTACCAGTTCGCGTTGACGGTCACGAGCATGCCCAGCAGGATGGCAAACGCTGCCACCAGACCACGGTCCACTGCCCGATGCTTGCCCCATCGACCCAGCAGCACGTACACGGGGAATGCGACCAGCGCGAACCGCGTCATGGACATGGTGTGGCTCCACATGGGCAGCAAGACGCAGCCCAGAGCGTAGAGGGCATAGGCATCGCCCACCTTCCACCAGATGAACGGCACCAATCCCACCACCAGCGCAAACGCGGCGAGATCGATGACGTCGCGCCAGGGAATCTCGCCGCGCCGAAAGCTGCCCGCGGTGAGACGGTCCACGGCGCCGCGGATGATCCAGTAGGGCCCCGCCATGTGACGATCCCAGGCCTCGTGGGCCATGCGAAACGCCCAGGGATCGCCAAAGGTGCGTTCGAGGAAAACCATGTAGCTCAGCAGGCCCAGCGGGATCAGCGCCAGCACGAGTAAACCGCCCAAATCCAGCCGTAGACCACGCCAGAGGTTGCGCCAGGCGTCGCGGCGCCAAGCCGTGCCCAGCGTCCACCCGTGAGCGCGCAGCCACTCGAGGCCGACGACGCCCACCATGGCCAGACCCGGGATGCGGGTAGCCGAGGCGAGCATCCCCCAGAATGCTGCCCACACCCACTGCTGGCGCCGGGCGTGGTAGGCGGATGCGACCGTCGTCAGTAGGAAGAGGCTTTCCGTGTAGACAGCCGACAGAAAGAAGGCACTTGGGGACGCCGCCGCATAGAACACGGCCCGTTCAGCAGAGGCGCGGTCGCCGGTAAGCTCCCTTGTCAGCAGGTAGAGATAGATGAGCGCGGCCAGCAGCGACGCATGGCTCACCAGGACGCCCGCGACCACATAGCCGCCGGTCAGCCGCCCCAGCGCTCGCACCAATACCGGGTAGAGCGGGAAAAAGGCGACAGAGCTCTGCGCGCCAGGGGTGTAAGCATAGCCGCGCTCTACGATGCTCAGGTACCAGCCGCTATCCCAGCGGCCCCAGACATCCAGGAACAGGTTGTCGGGGCGCTTGTGCCAGACCCAGCTCTGGTCCAGCCCCGGAATGGCGACCTCGCCGAGGTAGGCTGCGACCCAGAGGGCAGCTCGCGTCGCGAAGAAGGCCACCAGCGGATGCGCCAACCAGGCCAGATCGCGCCACCCCACCCACCTGCGTACCGAGACCCAGCACTCCCGCAGCCTGTTCACGAGCCCCCCGGCGATAGCTTCCAGTAGAGCACCAGGTTGAGCCCCGCCAAGGCCAAGGCGCTCAGAATGAGCGGCAGCCACACCTCCCACCAAACGCGGAAATGGCCGCGTCGCCTGTGCGGGCTCTCGTCGCTCATAGGTGCGTGAGGGCGGCTTGCTCTGCCAGCGCAATGGCGCCGAGCACGCCGGACCGCGCCCCTAGCTCTGGCGGCACCACGAAATGCTTCAAGTCGCTGGTAACCTGCGACACCTGCAGGTAGTCGTTCAGGAGAGATTGCACGTTCTTGCGGATCATGGGGAACAGATGCGTTTGGTTCATCACGCCGCCGCCCATGATGACGCGCTGCGGGGCAAGAGTCAGCGTATAGTTGACCACGCCCAACGCCAGGTACCGCGCCTCAAGCTCCCAAGCGGCATGCTCCGGTGGCAACGTCTCAGCGGGCTGACCCCAGCGTTCCTCCAAGGCCGGGCCACATGCTAACCCTTCCAGGCAGTCGCCGTGATAGATGCACTGCCCTTCAAAGGGATCCTCATTCCGGTCGTGCGGGATACGGATGTGGCCCATCTCGGG
>CAYOBT010000367.1:0-3236 GCA_964402205.1 uncultured Anaerolineales bacterium | reverse complement strand
CGGTATCCCCGATGGCAAGCAGTTCAAGGCCGTGCAGACAGGCGGTCCTCTGGGGGGCTGTCTACCAGCTTCGGGCCTGAACCTGAATGTGGACTTTGACTCGCTACGCCAGGCGGGAGCCGTCATGGGCTCTGGCGGCATGATCGTCGTCGACGAGACGACGTGCATGGTCGAGTTCAGCAAGTTCTTCCTCACCTTTGCGACGGCCGAGTCCTGTGGCAAGTGTGTGCCCTGCCGGGTCGGCGGCCGCCGGATGCTCGAGATCCTAACCCGGATTACCGAGGGCGAAGGCACCATGGAGGATCTGGACAGCCTCCAAGAGATCGCCGAAGGTATGACCGAAGGGGCTCTGTGCGCGCTCGGACAGCTCACTCCAGGACCGGTCCTAGCCGCATTGCGGTACTTCCGACCGGAGTTTGAGGCCCATATCCTAGAGAAACGGTGTCCCGCTGGCGCCTGCACCGCGCTGGTGCGCGCGCCATGTGTGAACGCATGCCCGGCAGGCGTGGACGTTCCCAGCTATCTCACCGAGATCTCCGAGGGGAACTATGCCGAGGCGCTAGCGATCCACAGGAAGCGCAACCCGTTTGCGCTGGTCTGCGGGCGTGTGTGCCCCGCCTTCTGTGAGAGCCGATGCCGGCGCGGCGAGATTGATGAGGCGATCGCCATCCGGCAGGCCAAGCGGTTCATGGCGGATCACGAGCTGGATCATCCTTGGACGCCCAAGCAGCTGGAGGGCGGTAAAGACGAAAGAGTGGCCGTCATTGGGGCAGGTCCTGCCGGCCTGACAGCCGCTCTGCGATTGGCCCAGCGGGGCTATCCCGTAACCGTGTTCGAGGCGCTGCCGGTGGCTGGAGGCATGATGGCGGTCGGCATTCCCGACTATCGTCTGCCCCGTGATATCCTCAACGAGGAGATCGAGGCCATCAAGCGTGCCGGCGTTGAGATCAAGCTCAATACCGCGTTGGGGCGCGACATCACCATCGACGGGCTGATGGACGAACAGGGCTACTCGTCTGTGATACTCGCCATCGGTGCGCAGACGAGCCGCACGCTACGCATCCCTGGTGAGGATAAGGAAGGCGTCTGGGGAGGCACCGATTTCCTCAGGCAGGTGGCGCTTGCTGAGGCACCTGAGCTAGCAGGAAGACATGTGGCGGTCGTCGGAGGCGGCAACACGGCCATCGACGCGGCACGCACTGCGATACGCTTGGGCGCAGAGCAGGTCAACTTGGTCTATCGTCGGACCCGCCAGGACATGCCTGCCACGGACCTCGAGATCGAGGAGGCGTTGGAAGAGGGTATGGTCTTGCAGACGCTAGTGAACCCAACGGCTATCCTGGGCAACGGGCACGCACAGAAGCTCGAGCTGGTTCGCCAGGATCTGGGCGAGTTCGACGCAAGCGCCCGACGTCGTCCCATGCCTATAGAGGGATCCGAGTTCACCATCAAGGCAGACGTTGTGATCGCGGCCATTGGCCAGAGCACCGACGTGGATTGCGTAGGCGAGTGCGGCGTTGCGTTCCATCGGAACACCACGGCGCAGGTGGAGCGCGATCTAGCTACCACGCGGGCCGGTGTCTTTGCGGCTGGCGATGTCGTGCTAGGGCCTGCCACGGTTGTCGAGGCAGTGGCCCAAGGCAACGAGGTGGCCACGACCGTGGACGCCTATCTGAGAGAGGGCGAGGCTGGCGAAGCCGCGACTCTCGAAGAGTATGACGACTTGGCGGCGAGCTGGAACATGGAAGCCTACGGTGACGCCACGCGTGCCGAGATGCCAGTGCAGGACCCCATCGAGCGGCGTACCAACTGGCGCGAGGTCGAGCTGGGCTTCTCCGAGCTGGCTTGCCGAGAAGAGTGCAAGCGATGCCTTCGCTGCGACCTAGAGTAATCGCGCGCCAGACGAGGTCTGGCAGCCGCCGAAGCGGACGCTGTGGGTTGCTGCGAGGACGAATGGTTGGACGAGTCCACCCGCTGGGAACAGATGCCAGCGATGGGCGGAGCGGTCGCAGCGTGCCGTATACCAGAACGCATACGATGAGGAGGAGTCATGCCCGACGTCAGCGTGACGATTGACGGGATATCAGGCAGCGTCCCGGCTGGGATCACCGTTCTTGAGGCGTGTCGCCGGCTCGGGATCGAGGTACCGACGCTGTGCGACCATCCGGCTATCGAACCCATTGGCGCCTGCCGCATCTGCCTTGTGGAGATCGAAAAGCAGCGGGCGTTGCAGCCAGCGTGCACCTTCCCGGTGTCTGATGGGATGGTAGTGCACACGCGCTCCGACAAGGTAGTGGATGCTCGACGCTTTGTGCTGCAGCTTCTGTTCTCCGAGCGGAACCACTTTTGCATGTTCTGCCAGATGAGCGGCAGCTGCACCCTCCAGGACCTGGCCTATGACTATGGCCTCGATCACTGGGAGTTCGATCGGGCGTTCCCAAGGCTTGGGGTGGACGCATCGCGCGACTACTTTGTCATGGACCATAACCGGTGCATCCTGTGCCGGCGCTGTGTCCGTGTGTGCGACGAGCTGGTTGGCAACGCCACGCTGGGCGTCAAGCGACGTGGCGCCAACACCATGATCATCGCCGACATGGACGTGCCCTTTGGCGAATCGAGTTGCGTGTCTTGCGGCACATGCCTGCAAGTGTGCCCCACCGGTGCCCTGGGTGACCGGGCCAGTGCCTATATGGGGGCGACCGACGAGATCAGTCGCGTCAAGTCCACCTGCACGGGTTGCAGCGTTGGCTGTGGCGTGGAGCTAGTCGTGCGCGAGGGCCGCGTGATCCGCGTCGAAGGCGACTGGGATGCGCCTCCTAGCGATGGCCTGCTTTGCGAGATCGGCCGGTTCCAGCTGCAGCATGATAAGCGGCGCCGTGTCCGGGAACCCATGGTGCGGGATGGCGAGAGCTGGGCCACCGTGGATTGGGAGAATGCCCTCTCCAAAGTGGCGGAAGGCATCTCGGCCGGTGACAGAGCCTGCACGCTTGTCTCTGGATTGACCACCAACGAGGCCGCCAAGGCCATCGCAGAGACGCTACCGGGTGACAAGCGCCAGATCGGCGCTGTGCTGCTGGATGAAAGCGACGGCCTAGAGGCCATGGACGAGGCCGACATGTTCGTCGTGGTCGGGACAGACTTGACCGTTGACCATCAGGTGGCCGGGTTCGCGATCAAGCGCGGCGTGCGTCACCGAGGTGCACGGCTGATCCTAGTCGATGACGGCGAGAACGGCT
>CAYOBT010000366.1:0-3239 GCA_964402205.1 uncultured Anaerolineales bacterium | reverse complement strand
CCTTGACGAACGGACCTCCCAGGTGTGCCGGGAGCTCCACGGCATGATCTGGGAACCAAACCGGTGACGCGTTGATGCATGGTGAAGCTAGAGGAGGCACGATGGGTGAGCAAGATGAGAGACTCCAGATCCTACAGATGATCGAGACGGGGGCCATCAGCGCCGATGAGGGTGTCAAGCTGCTCAAAGCTCTTGACGATGCCGCCGAGGCAGAGGCCTCCGCACCCAGCGGACGCCGCCCCAAGTGGTTTCGCGTTCACGTGACCGACCTGACCACGGGCAAGCGCAAGGTCAACGTCAACATCCCTATGGGCCTCGTGAACGTCGGGATGCGATTGGGGGCGCGGTTCGCTCCCGAAATGGAAGACATGGACCTCAGCGAGATCATGGAAGCCATCAACGAGGGCACGACGGGCAAGATCATCGACGTAGAGGACGCCGAGGATGGCGAACGCGTAGAGATATTCGTAGAGTGAGCCAGCCGCCACCCGGTGGCCGTAACTCGCTCGAGGCGAACGCGATCATTCGCACACAAGAAGATTGGATAGCACGACATGCGAAAACTGCTCCTGCGTTGGCTCATCAACGCGACGGCCATCTATGTCGCTGCAGAGATCGTCCCGGGAATTCACGGCGTCTCCCCATGGGACTATTTCGGGGTGGCATTGGTCCTTGGCCTGCTCAACGCGCTCATCGCTCCCATCCTAAAGCTCCTGACCTGCCCTCTGATTCTACTCACGCTGGGAGCCTTTACCCTGGTCATCAATGCAGCTATGTTGCTCCTAGCCCATTGGCTCAGCCCTTTGTTGGGCGCCCGCTTGACCGTTGATAGTTTCGGGGCCGCCGTCCTGGCGTCGCTCATCATCAGCGTTGTCAGCTTTGCCCTCTCGGTGCTCACAGGTGTTAACAGGGAAAGGAAAAAGGGCCGCAGCCGCTAACCCGCTTGGGCTAGACCAGCCGCGGCCCTTGTACCTCAAGAGCCTAGCGAGATTCGATGCGTCTCCGCCAGGGATCCAGCAAAGGCGACCGATACAGGCTTCTCACCGCAAAGACCAGGATCACGGCCCCCACCGCCACAAACAGTGCACCCCGCACCGGTCTCGGAATGAACTGAAGCGTCACCCAGTAGACCCAGCTCGGAAACGGTTGTTCTCTGTACAGGTGCGTCAGCAGATACGCGATGCCCAACCCCAGGCCGATCACGCCTGCCACAAAGAAACTCATCCATCGGCCGACATCGCGAAGCTGCACACGAGAGCGCCTGAGTTCGGCGCGAACGGCCTCGGCCCGCTGCGAAAGCAGATGGACTTCGGGCAGCCCCTCCTGATGCTCATAGAGCGTCTCCGCCGATGGCACAGCGGGCGGCTGCTCACGGCCATGTCCTAGCTCTTCGCTGATGGCGTTCTCCACATCCACATAGTAGAGCGCCTTGGACAAGTCCATTGCCACCGGAAAGCCCTTGAACCGAGGGAAAGCGCCCAGAGCCTCCTCGATGGTTCTCCCACAAAGGGACAGAACGGGGCGGACCCCCGCAGCTTGCGCAGTAGCCACGCCCTGTTCGCCATCGACCAGCAGATAGCAGGCGTCGACCCTTAGGTCGAACTGCAACGCCGCGACCCAGACCACGCCCGGGAACTCGCCCCAGCAGCGGCACTCATCGGCCTCCCTATGAGGACACGCGATGAGAGCATCGATCCGCCCACCACCCGCCGTGACCTGCTCGGCAAGCTCGCGCAGCAAGCCTCTATGCTCGCCAGATGCGGGCGCATCGCCTAGCAGCAGCACCAACCGATCGCCGCTCGAGACTGATCGCATGGCCTCCAGTGTTGCGGGCGCCAAGGCCCACGCCTCCGGCAAGGCATAGGGATCCAGAGCGCTGTCCCGCAGCAGCACGTCGGCTTGGACGAACACGGCAGTCTGCACCTGCTACCTCCGCATCCCTCGCCTGCAGCGCAACACTAGTCTACTAGCGATTGCCAGAAGAGCCCCCAGACTCGGCACCGGCGGCTGCCCGCTTGGCCGGCGGCGAGCCGTCGTCGTCTGTCTCCGCGAGCATCTCGCAGACTCCGCGAAGGAGCCCACCCTCGGCGATCTCTAGCGAGCCCACCTGCACGTCGCCCCACACACGACCCGACGCCAGAATTTCCAAACGACCTTCGGCCCGAATATCCCCATGGACGATGCCGCTCACCACAACCGATCGGCCCGAGAGCTTGGCACGCACCTCTGCGCTTTTGCCCACGACGATGTTGCCATCCGTCGCCATCTCACCCTCGACCTCGCCCTCGATGCGAACGCTTCCCTTTGCCTTGACGTTGCCCTTGATCGAAGTGCCCGCAGCGAACAAGTTCTCTGCCTTGGCCTCTGCTCTCGAGCTCTGCCCTCTACCAAGCCATCCCATCTCTCTCTGATCTCCCCTTCACACCAAGCAAGCGTGTCCCACACTCGTGTGCCGCGTCGCCAGCCAGGCCAAGGCCCCATGGCTCACTGTGCGAAAGCCAACTCCCATTCGCTCATCCTACCAGATCGACTGCAGCACATCCACTTGCAGCCTCTGGAATGCCACCTCCTCTCCCCGCACCAACGTTCGCATTGCCGACCCACGCTGCGCTACCAACACTCGCAAGGGCAGCACCGTCAGCCCATCATTCGCATAGATCTCCACCGAGGCACGATCTACCAATACGCGCAACCGGACGATGCCGTCCCGATCTGGACACACAAGGGCACGTCCCTGGCATCGGAGCCTCTGTTCCGCTGCGTCGTACACAATTGGAACGCCACACACCTGGAGACCAAAGCCCGGTGTTGTCCCCAACGCTACCTCTGCCCGAACGTCAAGAAGTCTCCCCCGAACGTCTCTGAGAGGATCGTGGCCCGAGCGGACCACCAAATCCCCCCACTGGTAGGACTCTTGCCGCAACGTTCCGAGCTCGGCCACCGGCTCTGCCGCGAGACGCATTCCACGCGGCGTCGAGCGCAGCGCCAAACGATGAGGAAGAGTCATCTGTTGGTTGAAAGGCATCTCCGGGAGATCGCCTCGTAGCCACGCGATCTGGATGCGACGTCCGTCCTCGGCAGGGATCTCGCTCCAGGTTTGGGCTGCATAGCTGTCGCCACGCGCCGCAAAGCGTGCGGGCGCTTGCTGGGGCGTGAACGTATGCCCGTCGAACTCGCCCACAAGATAGGTACCGTTGGCGCCCCAGAACACCCAACGCACGGCGGCCGGATCGCCGTCC
>CAYOBT010000365.1:0-3274 GCA_964402205.1 uncultured Anaerolineales bacterium | reverse complement strand
GATAGAGCCGCTCAACACGATCCAACTCGTCAAGCCGGCGTGTGGCTCGGCCCGACAGGTCTGCAAGCCCGGTATGTTCTGGATCGAAAGCAAGCCCCTCATCAACGGCGTCGAGGCATTCGAGCAGGAACCGCCGTGCCGTGACGCTGTCCTCTGTCGCTTGCGCACTATCCCAGGCATTCGCGGCTCGCGTGTAGATGTCGCGAATGTGCTGGCTCTCCAAACGAGTGGCCTGTACGCGAAAGGCGACAATCATCGCCAGCATGGCCAACGGGATGGTGATCGCAAGGCCAAAGAGCACGCGACTCGCTACGCGCGTGGTGTGACGAACCACGCGCTCCGTAGGCTCGGGCTGCTCCGGGAGCTCGCGAGGCAACGCATCTAGCAGCGCATCGGAAGCCTTGCTCCAAGCCTTGCTAGCGCCCTGACCGACCTTCTTCCCCAACCCGCCCAGATCGACCGACGGCGCGGCCTTCTGGCGCGGGGCGCGTCCGCTCTTGGCGGCTTTCGACGTAGGCGCTGGTTCGGGCAGGAATGGCTCCCCGTCCATCGCATTTGCTGGCGCATTCACAGCGGCAGCCTTCGGCGCCTCGGGCTCTGGCACCGGCTCTTTTTCTGGACCACCTTCCGGTTCTTCGGCAGGCTCCTCTGTCGAGGGGCTAGGCTCCTGCACCGGTGCTGTGGCCGTCTCCGGCACGCAATACAGAGCGCCCCCGACCATCTCGTTACCGGTGATGCTGCCGATGGCAGACTCCCAACCGAGGCTTCCCGATGTGCGCACGGCGGCAGCTAATCCGCGAGGATCTGCGCTCCGAATCAGCGACGTGGAGCCGAGGACCAGCGTATCCCCAGCTTGCAGCGGTATGTGAAATAGCTTGGGTTCGATGCGGCGGCTGCCTCCACACATCGGGGGCGACGCGTCCTCCGCCCACGTCCGGGCGTCGTCCTTTAGCCACGGCGAATCGCTGGGGCTGTATGCGATCTTGCCGTCGTGGATGTAGACCGTCAATGCGGGACCATACTGCGCTGCGTAGGCTTCGCCGTCACGCACTGCCGCGCAGTTCAGCCCAACGGCCAGCGTGTGCTCGGCATCGGCCCGCACGTTGTGCTCGAACAGGACGTCATTCCCCGCCACGACGGCAGCATGCACCGCCCTCGTTATGCTCCCGCGAGCGGTGCTATAGTAGGCGTCGGCCATGGCACGAAAGATATCGTCGCACACCTCGTGCGGAAGTACCATCCCTGGTGCATCGATGGCTAGCAGCACATAGCCCAGGCCGCGCCAAGAGCGATGAGCCGCGGGATCCACTGCCGCAAACTGGGCGGGCCCGAGGTCCACTTGGCCCTGGTGAATGCTGAACTGGAGGATTTCCGGAGCTTTTGTGTCTGACATACTCGCTCCTGTTCCTACCAACGTCCTGGCGAGCTAGCTAGACGAGCAAGCTACTCCCATTCGATAGTGGCGGGGGGTTTGCTCGAAATATCATAGACGACCCGATTCACCATCGGAATCTGGTTCACGATCCGGTTGGACATACGAGCAAGCACCTCGTGAGGGATACGGGCCCAGTCAGCCGTCATGCCATCCTCGCTTGTGACAGCCCTGATGGCCACCGTATGCGCATAGGTGCGGCTATCGCCCATCACACCCACGCTGCGGAGCGAGGTCAGCACCGCGAAATACTGCCACACCGTTGTGCCCAATCCGGCCTGCATGATCTCTTCGCGGACGATGGCATCCGCCTCTCGGAGGGCATCCAGCCTCTCGGGCGTGATCTCGCCGATGATGCGCACGGCCAGGCCAGGCCCAGGGAAGGGCTGGCGCTGGACCATACGATCGGGCAAGCCCAACGCCCTGCCCACAGCGCGCACTTCGTCCTTGAACAGGAGCCGCAGCGGCTCGATGAGCGCCAGGTTCATGCGCTCGGGCAGGCCGCCCACATTGTGATGCGTCTTGATCTTGGCCGCAGAGCCGTGAGACGTCGCGCTCTCGATTACGTCAGGGTACAGCGTGCCTTGCGCAAGAAAGGCAGCATCCCCATACCGACGCGCCTCTCGCTCAAAGACAGCGATGAACTCGTGGCCGATGATCTTTCGCTTGCGCTCCGGATCCGTCACGCCTTTGAGAGCTCCAAGGAAACGGCCTCGAGCATCCACATGCACGAAACTCTCGCCGAGAAGCCCACCAAGATCGCCCACTATCTGCGCGGGCTCGTCTTTGCGCATCAAGCCGGTATCGACAAAAATGGACGTGAGTTTGTCACCAACGGCCTGGCGAACCAGCGTCGACACGACCGTCGAATCGACCCCGCCAGAGACGGCGCAGATCACGCGCCCGTCGCCCACCTGATCGCGGATGCTCGCAACGGCGTCATCCACAAAGGAGCTCGGCGTCCAATCTGGACGACAACCGCAGACTCCGACGGCAAAGTTGTTCAGGATATCCATGCCACGCGGCGTATGCACGACCTCCGGGTGGAACTGGAGGCCATAGTATCGCCGACTAGGATCGGCCATGGCAGCATGGGGCGAATTGTCAGACCTGGCCACCGTCTCAAACCCTGGAGGCAGAGCCCGAATCCGATCGCCGTGGCTCATCCATACCTGGAGCTCGAGAGGCAGCCTGGCGAACAAGGGGTCCTCGGTGTGCAGGAGATGCACCGTTGCCGGCCCATACTCACGCTCGTCCGCGGCCTCGACCTCGCCGCCGAGCGCATGCGCCAGAAGCTGCATCCCGTAGCAAATGCCCAGGATGGGCACCCCTAGACGCAGTAGCTCCTCGCGCAGATGAGGAGCACCGGCCGCATACACGCTGCTGGGTCCGCCCGAAAGGATCAGCCCTCTCGGATCGAGCGCCGTGATCTCCGCCAACGATGCATCCCAAGGGAGCATCTGACAGAAGACGTGGCCCTCACGTGTGCGCCGGGTGATGAGCTGACTGTACTGCGAACCATAGTCGAGGACGACGATGGTGTCATGCTGAGGAGTCGAGTGTCTCGGCATAGTCCCCTGGTGTCGTAGCGCGCTGGTCCCAACGACAGTGCCGTTTGGCCAACGCGCGGCCTGGCTCTCGATGACGGGCCGATTATAGCTAGCGGTCAGGGGAGCCGCAAGTGTACGGGGATCCAGAAGACTCGGCCACAGCCCGCGCCCACGCGTGAGCGCACAAGGGACTTGCCGACAGAGCTACGTGGACGAGCGAACCGGCTCTGCCTGAACGTGACCGGCCAGGATCCGCTTCACCTCAAGGATCTGCCTACGCATGCCCTCGTCT
>CAYOBT010000364.1:0-3274 GCA_964402205.1 uncultured Anaerolineales bacterium | reverse complement strand
TCGCGGTGCTTTTCTCGATTCTCTCGATCCTGATCTTCCAGGGCGCGATCACGTTGGCGGCCGGAGCGGTTCAGACTTTCCTCACCGATGCCATGATCGCCGAGATGACAGCCGCGGGAGGCGTCATCATCATTGGCATTGCCCTGCTGCTGTTGGATGTGAAGCGCATCCGGATCGCCAGTTTCCTCCCGGCCTTGGCCATCGCCCCGCTGCTGGTTTGGGCACTAGAGGCACTTGGAATCGGCTGACGGAGCCTAAAACGAAGAGGGGCTGCGCCCGATGGCGCAGCCCCTCTGTTGCATCCTCTCGTCGAGCTAGCTCTTGCTGGGGATATACCTGGCGATCTTTTGCGCGAGGTTGGGGATGGGCATACTCTGCAGCCAGACCTGCCCGGGGCCCCGAAGGGTCGCTAGGAACAGCCCCTCGCCAGAGAACAGCGCGTTCTTGAGACCCTTCACGGTTTGGATGTCATAGTCCACGGTGGGTTCATAAAGCGCAATGTGCCCAGGATCAACCCGCATCACCTGGCCCGCAGACAGGCTGTAATCGCGGACCTCGCCGGCAATCTCCAAGAAGACCGTCCCAGGTCCCGTGACCTTTTGCAGGATAAAGCCCTCACCGCCAAAGAGACCGGCTCCTAGCCGCTTCCGGAAATGCATCTCCATGGACACGCTCTCCTCGGCGGCCATAAAGGCATCCTTCTGGCAGATGAGGCTTTGGCCGGCAGAGAGCTCAAAGACCAGAATTCGACCGGGGGCCTCTGGCGTGAAGGTCACCATGGCCGAACCGCGATTGCATTTGTAGGTGGTCATGAAAAGCGACTCGCCCGCGAGCTTGCGGCCGAGACCCGCCATCAGTCCGCCCCGTGTGTTGGTGTCCATGGCGATATCGCCCTGCATCCAGGCCATACCGCCCGACTCGGTAAACATTGACTCGCCAGCCTCCAAGTAGACGTCTACCGATGGCAATAGTGTCCCGTGGATCTCGTATCGCATGCCTATACTCCCTTTCTATCCTAGTGAGGATCGCCCATCTCTTTCCAACGCATCACTGTGACGCCTTGCGATGATAGCCGTTCATCGAGCGGCGTCAAGCGATTTCACGTGAAGCAGACACAATCTCGCGTCGACGTCTGCCGTCGCGTCCGGCGATCTCGAGTGCCCAATGCGGTGCCCATAGCACACCGAATGCCAGGAGATCGATGTCAGAGCGACGTGGTCGCAGGACACCCTCATCAATGTCATCGGCGACGTCTTCCCAACGGCGACGCTCACGCTCCATTTGCCGATCGCGCTCTGCCAAGAGCTCCTGCCTCTCAACGCGCAAACGCTCCAATGCCTCCTCTTGCGCGCGCATCGTCTCGCGCGCTTTGGCCGTCATCCTTCGCCGGCGTTCCGCCTGAGAAAGCCCTCGGCTCCGGCTTCGGCCGAGAAGCACGCTCACAATGGACTCGCCGGCATGCAGGATCTCCTCGCGCTTGCGGCTCTCCCAGTCCAACTCGTCCTGGCGCAGCTCAGCCTCTTCCTTGCGGGTACGCTCATCAAGCTTGGACAGCCGCTTGTCGTACTCGGCCTCGAGTTCGTCCAGCGCGTCTCTTGACGCGTTGGCTGCCTCAGCCATGCAGCGCTCGAGGAACGCACGATGCGACTCCCCTGGGCGAGACGTGAGATCGAGCTCCTCGTTACGCCACTGTTGGAGACCGACGTCACGGTAGACATAGTCGAGGAATGCGTCGCGCAGCCTCGTATAGGGCGGCGAGTCGGTCATATCCTCGGGAATGGCCTCAAAGTATGCCTCACCGGCCGGGCCCGATTCCAGTTCGTCGACATCCTCGACAAGCCTGGCAAAGGCGTCCCATTGGACGGTGCGGAAGGGCTCGGGCAGAGGCAGATGACACGCCACTTGGCGCTCCTCTCGCGTGCCTGAGGAGCTATCCTCAAACCTCACGCGTGCCCACCCTAGCAACTTCGGGCGATAGACGAGCGCAGTATCCAGAAGCTCGCCGCCGCCACCTGCCTCCGCCAACGCCCGCTCTCGAGGGATATCCGGCACGGCATAGTACTGAGCGACGCGAGCATTGATCCTGGGGGGCTCCCGGAAAAAGCCCGCGTCAGCCAGCGTGTCCTCGCTCACGAGCGAAGGCTGTTCTTCCTTGGGCGCGTCGCTGCGCGGTGCCTCTGCCGGCCGGCGCTCCTTGTAGGGCTCCATGAGCTTGTCAACCTGGCTGCGCGTCAATGGTCCCCGCAGGTATGACATGGCCCAACGCGTTCGATACAGCATGGGGCCATCCTCGTGGACGTTGTGCAGGACAAACACGCGCGACCCGAGAGATGAGATCATGCGATCCATGTAGCGCCGATCGAGCAGCGTCCCCGACTGCGCGACGACACCCTCCATCCCGTCGAGGAGACGAGCCTTGTCGCGGTCTGTCTGCAGCTTTCCCACAAACCAGGTACCTGCGTTAGATAGCCCCTTATAGTCCAAGTCCATAGGGTTCTGCGTGGCTAGGACAATGCCTAACCCATATGCTCGTGCCGTCTTGAGCAGAGTCAGCAGCGGCGTCTTGCTCGGAGGATTAGCGACAGGTGGGAAATAGCCGAACACCTCGTCAAAGTAGAGTAGTGCCCGCAACGAGGTAGTCCCTGGCTGCTTGCGCATCCATGCCACCACCTGTTCCAGCAGGAGCGTCACAAAGAACATGCGCTCCGCCTCGCTGAGGTGCGCAACGTAGCAAATCGAGACCTTTGGCTTGCCCGAAGACGTCCATAGGAGCCGGTTGACATCCAGGGGAACGCCCTCTCGCCACGAGGCAAAGCTGGGCGATGCTACCAGAGCGTTTAGCTGCATGGCCAAATCCATGCGATCGCGGCTGGGGTAGAACGTCTCCAGCTCAAACACGCCCAGACGCTCCAGTGGCGGGTCTTGTATCTCGCGGATCAGGCGAGGGAGGTCCACATCCTCGCGCTTGCGCCAGGCACGCTCCAAGAGATGGGAGAGCAGGATGTGCTCACGGCTACGAACGGGGTCGGCCTCTACGCCGATGAGGGCCAGCAACGCCGACACGGTGCTAGCGATGGCCTCGCGCATGACCTCGGCGTCCTCTTCCCAGTCGAGGTCAGGAGCATCAAAGCTCTGCAGAGCGCTCAACGGCACGCCCGCCTCGCTGCCTGGCGTATAGATGGCAAAGTCGGCGGCCTCTCGCAGGCGACGAATACGCTCCCCATCCTGCCCCCAGGCCTTCAGCCCCTCGGACCACATCTGCGCGACCTGATCG
>CAYOBT010000363.1:0-3281 GCA_964402205.1 uncultured Anaerolineales bacterium | reverse complement strand
GGCGCGCCCGATGGCTTGGCGGCGGGATTCTGCTGGCGGGGCTGACGATTGCCTTGAGCGTTGGATGGCGTCACATGGCCGTCGGCGTGACAGCCAGTGACCCGTTCTGCTATCTGCAGATGGCCGCGGACTTGGCGGAGCATGGCACAGTGTTCCACCACTTCCCGCTGGCCGCTATCATTCGCGGGCTCGACGTGCCCCTGTGGCCGACGGTGCATGTCGGCTATCACGTGCCCAATACGGAGAACGCTGCTACGACAGTCTGGCCCCTCGGCTGGCCGTTGATGCTAGCGCCCGTCTACCGGATCGTTGGCGAGGGGGGCGCGCTTTGGGGTGGCCTTGCCTGTCTGCTGGGGGCATCCGGGTTGACCGTGGTGGTCGGGCACTGGTTGCTGCGCGATTCCCGATGGGGAGGCTGGCTGGCAGGAGGCATCGCGGGGTTCTTGCTGGTAACCTCCCAGGAGACCTTGGTCTGGAGCTTGGTGCCCATGGCCGATGCAGCGGCCGCATTAGCCTCGATTATCATGATCGGGTGCCTGGTGCGATCTCGAGAGACGGGCGGCACCGGCTGGGGCGTTGCAGCGGGCGTGGCGTATGGGGCCGCGTACTGGATCCGGCATCCGCTGGTCTTTCTCGGTCTGGGGGCAATGCCGATTTGCGGGGTGGGTCGAAGAGACGAGCGCGTGCGCTGGTGGCAGTTGCTAGCATTCGCTGGTTCGGCGGCGGCCGTAGCAGTGCCGGACTTGGTCTACCACGCTCGGGCCTTTGGCGCTCCGTGGATCACCGAGTCGCGAGAGTGGTCGCTACTGTCTGGCGTTCATCTGCTTTCGAACCTTGGCGCCATGGTGGCACAGGGGTTCTCGCTGCGCGGTGAATTCGGCTACTTGTGGCCGCTGGCCTTGCTGGGTCTCGTGGCCACCTGGCGATGTGGCAGGATGGAGCGAGGGCTCTGGCTGATGCTAGTTTGGAGTTTTGCGGGTGCGCTGGCTTTTCAGCTCTGCTATCGCGCACTGCGATGGCGTGATCTGAGTTCGTTGCTGCCGTGGCTTGCGATCTGGACAGGCGCGGGTATGGAAGAGCTCTTGCAGAGGCTGCCGAAGCAACGCTGGCGTGCGTTCGCGAGCGCGCTTGTTTTGCTGCTTCTCAGTGGTCGAGTGGGATGGGTGCTATCCTTGCCTGCGCGCGACGAGGTAGGCGTGTTTGGGCATCTTGCGCAGACCGAGGTTGCCGCCTACCAGCGCCTGGGCGACCGGCTGCCCGATGATGCTGTGGTAGCGACGGGGCTAGGCAGCGGGGCAGTGGAACGGTACGCTGGCCACCAGACCATCCGGCCCGCGAGCTGGGATGAGCAGGAGTTCGGCCTGGTCCTCAGCGCTTTGGAGGCTATCGGGCGCGAGGTGTGGTTGCTGGATGAGAGCGACGAGACCCGAGCCGTGCTCGAGCGGCTTCCCGGTGGGTGGGAAGCTGAGCCAGGCCAGATCTGGGACCTACCGAGCTTTGGCACGGGCGGTGAGCCATCAGACCGTGAAGTCAGGCTTTGGCGGCTAATAAGAGAGATCCAGCGCAAAGACGCCTCGCCTTGACAATCGCTCGAATGCTGATATAATATATCAAGAATTGTAGATAGTGCATCAGCATTCGTGACGGAGGTCGGGCGTCTATGGATCTGGCCTACATCTATCTCGACAACATGGCGGCGACACGCCTAGACGAGCGCGTTCTCGATGCCATGCGGCCCTATCTTTTCGATACCTATGCTGTGGCGACGTCTCAGTTCGGCTACTCGCTCGGCATCGCCGCGAGAGACGGGCTGGAAGAGGCGCGTGCGAGCGTTGCCCAGAGCCTTTGCGCCAGCGCCGACGAGATTGTGTTCACCTCTGGCAGCACCGAATCCACCAACATGGCCATCAAAGGGGCGGCGGCTGCCTTGGCGACCAAGCGTGGCCGACATGTCATTACGACCGCGGTTGAGGATTTCCCCGTTCTGCAGAGCGTGCGCTCTCTCGAACGTGCTGGCTTTGAGCTGACCGTGTTGCCTGTAGACGCTCATGGGCGCGTGCATATCGAGGACATGGAACGGGCCCTGCGCGACGACACTGCGCTCGTCTCCATCCAGGCGGCGAACCAGGAGATCGGGACGCTGCAGGACGTTGCCGCCTTGAGTGCGATGGCCAAAGCGGCGGGCGCTTTTGTGCACGTCGATGCCACCTATGCCTGGCCACGCGTGCCCCTCGATGTCACTGTCCTTCCAGTCGACCTGGTGAGCCTGACCACTGCGCTCGTGCATGGTCCGCGTGGTACGGGTGCGCTCTATGTTCGTGAGGGGACGCCCCTGACCAAATGGATGGACGGGGGATTCCAAGAGGGCAACCGTCGTGGCGGTCCAGAGGACATTGCCGGGGCTGTTGGGATGTCCGCTGCCTTGGCGCTCGTCACGGAAGAGGAGACGCGTCGTCTGCAGGCGCTACGGGACACGCTCGAGAGGGCTTTGCTGGAGATACCCAACACCGTTCTGAATGGCCATCCCGAGCTCCGAGTACCTACGCTCTCTAATGTGTCCTTCCGATTCGTGGAAGGCGAGTCGATACTGCTCCATCTGGACATGCGAGGCGTCGCCGTCAGCACGGGCTCGGCGTGCTTTAGCCGGTCCCTCGAGGCCAGTCACGTAATTCTAGGAATCGGCGGCAATCACGAGCGTGCACATGGATCTGTGCGCATGTCATTGGGACGCTACAACGACGCGCAGGATATCGATGCAACCGTAGAGGCACTGACTGATGTCGTCGCTCGCCTGCGCGAGATCAGTCCGTTGGGCAAGGAGGTGCAGAATGCCACTGCCGTACAGTGAAACGGTGATGGAACACTTCAAGCATCCGCGCAACGTGGGTGCTCTAGATGATGCTGATGCCAAGGCGGTGGAGGGAAGCCCCGCTTGTGGCGATATGGTGGCCGTCTACTTGAAGGTCGATGCCGATAGCAACGTGATCCAGGACATCAGCTTTGAGTCGTACGGATGCGCGTCGAACATCGCTACTGGATCGATCATCACCGAGCTGGCGAAGGGCAAGACCCTAGACGATGCGAAGCGGCTGACGTGGAAGGAGGCCGCCGATGCGTTGGGGGGATTGCCCGCTATCAAGGCCCACTGCTCAGTCTTGGCCGTGGATGGATTGAGGGCCGCTATTCAGAACTATGAGGAGCGGCATGGCCTGGTGACGCAGCGCGACCCGACTACCGTCGAGCTGGTCATGAGCAGGCTCAAGCGTGTCATGAACCCCATG
>CAYOBT010000362.1:0-3301 GCA_964402205.1 uncultured Anaerolineales bacterium | reverse complement strand
GTGGGCTGGCTGGTGGGCCTATGGGCGGCGCTGCTACGCATCGCGTCCTTTGTCAAGCATCCGCGATTCGGAGCGTCGTCAACCCTGGATCAGGCCCTACGTGGGGACGACATAGCCATCCAGACCTGGCGCTCCCAGGAGATCACGCATCTTCTAGCTTCGGCGTGGCCGGCGGTGGCGGATCAGCTCGTAGCCACCGGATTCCCGCCAGATGTGCGAGCGTCCGAGATCTGGCGAGAACGGCTAGATTGCACCAGCAACCAGATGGAGTCCCATCTCGCCACGCTCTACAGGGCACGGCTGGAGCGACTCGCACGGCATCTGGCAGCATGGCCTCTCCAGCTTCTGCTCAACCTGCCCACGCTGGGGATGCTGGCCTGGGTGGCAACCGACGCGGTGCTGGCCTTTGCCTGGAAGCAAGCCATCCCAACCGCCTACCAGCAAACGGGTACCATCGCCGTGATCGCCGTGTGGCTTCTCGGCTATGTGTTGCTGCAGGTGCTGACCTCGGCGAGCCTGTGGCGCCTGCGAAGCGTAGGTGCCGCTCATGCGATAGCAGCTGTCTTGAAGCAAAGCCTGCTTGAGCCCTGGGCCGCACAGCTCGCGGCGCTGACCGATCTCGCGGAACGCCTTGGCTCGTAGCGTGTCCAAGAGCCCCGAGGGGCCTGTCCGCTAGCCGCCGCGTTTCAGAGCCTTGGTAACGGCATCGGCCGCCAACTTGCCCGTGAGGATGGACGTCGGTAGCCCCGATGGGCTGAACGCCCACTGACCCGCCTGGAAGACGCCATCAACCGGCGTACGCACGGCGCGCAGGATCTTGGGCAGGCGATGCTCCACGGGGATGCTCTTGTTGGTGAAAGCCCAGCCCGTGATCGCGCCACCTGTGGAACCCACCCTCTCCGCAATGGACAAGGGCGTCGACGAAAAGCGATCGATGACCGTATCCTTGATGCCAGGGAACACCGAACGGTCCAGCACATCGAGGATCGTCTCCTCGCACTGGGCCTTGAACGCATCGTACCAGCCTTCTGCCTCGATCTGCTCGACCAGGGCATGGTCGAACAGCATGCTCACAATCAGGCCCGTCTTGCCCGGCGGTGCAAGGGTGTCATCGCGCATCACCGGACACGAGATCTCATAGGTCGTCAGTCGGAGGAACTGCGTCAGCCACGCCTCGATGGCCTGGCGATTCTTGCCCACGGGATAGCCACCCACGGTAGATTGGCCCTGGCGATCTGCCGTGTAGAACAGATGGGCGCTAGCACGCTCCTCAAAGTAACTCTTGTCCACATCAAGCGACAGATACACCGTATAGACGGAATCGCCACCGGTTTTGTCTGCCACGGCTGCCTGACGCTCAAGAATAGCACGCCGCATACGACCATTCTGGATATCCTCAGGCCGCATGTGTCCGTAGAGGGCCCTCAGATCCGCCGCCCAGACAAGATGCCGATACCGGTATTGCTGTCCGTTCGCATCGGTTAGGTGTCGCCCTTCGGGATCGACCGAGACGATCTCGGTGCCCGTCCGGATCTCCCCACCCTGGTCCTTGACGAACGTCGTCAGCGCTTCTGTAAGCTTGCCCGTCCCGCCTCGGGGATAGCGATAGTCCAGGTACAGGCTAAAGTAGCTGAGCGCGAAAAAGGCGGGCGTGCTCCGGAAAAAGTGTTGCGCGATCATGTCTACCAACGATTGGTTGTCGACATACCGCTCCAGGTACGGCACGATTGGGGCCGACAGAGCGTCCACTTTGCGCATGGCGACCAGGTACCTTGGTAGCCAGGGCAAGAGTACCTTGATGAGGTAGGCCGGATCGCTCTGCACGTCCATAAAGGCGGGGTTGTCGATACCATAGAGCACATCCATATAGCCCATGGCTCGACGCACCTGCTCCATGATCGCCGCAATACCATCGCGATCCTCGGGGAACAGCCCCTCCAATAGCGCCTCGTAGTCTTTCAGGCCAGTGGCCGACGTCAGGCGGATGATGCGATCCTCGATGCCGATGGAGACTGGGCTTGGAACGAATTCCAGCTCCACACCGAGCTCTTTGAGCATGGGGAAGACGATGCCCGAGTTCTCGATGGCGCGGATGCCACCGTCAAAGACGAACCCGTCGCGCTCAAAGGTGCTCACCAGGCCGCCGCACGTGTCCTCCTTCTCACAGAGCAGGGTCCGGTGCCCTGCCCGTGCCAGGTAGGCCGCCGCGGTAAGGCCAGCAATGCCTGCTCCAACCACGATCGCGTCATAGTCCTTGTAATCCGCCATGTTCTCTCTCCTGCCAGGCCGGGCTCCACGCCATCCTAGAATCGCACGGGATCCGATCGCAACACATGCCAAAGCCTGGACGCGGGTCAACGCTTCAGGCCACAGAGCTCCTCGCTCACGTTCCAGACACGCTTGTCCAACGCCCGATCCAGCGCGTGAGCCGCGGGCTTTTCCTCGATGGTGAGGTTGTAATAGCGCCCGCTGATGCCCGCCATTTCGGGAGCCGCCGCCAGATAGTAGATAGCATCTCCCGAGATCGCGGGGTCCTTGAGAAACCACCACAGGAACCCGCGTTTGTAGATGCGGTACAGCAGCCCGTTGTTCATCCCGATGCTGCTGCGGACCGCACCGGGATGTATCGCATTGATCGTCACGCCCGTACCGGCAAGCCGATCGGCCAGCCCCCAGACGGTCAGAAGCTGTGCCGTCTTGGCGGCGCCATAACCCTGCAAACCCCGGTACCTACGGCGATCCCAGTCGAGGTCGTCCAGATCCAGACCACCGAAGCGATGCCCCTGGGAGTTCACTTGGATGATGCGCGCCGGCGCGCTCGCAACCATACGATCGAGGAGCAGGCGTGTGAGCAGGAACGGCGCGAGGTGGTTCACGCAAAAGACGGTCTCCAGTCCGGCCGACGTCAGCGCGCGGCGCGTGTGAAAGACGCCAGCGCTGTTGATCAGCAGGTCGATGCGATCGTGCCTCGCCAGGATTTCCTCGGCCGCTCTGCGCACGTCTGCCAACTCTGCCAAGTCCGCCAGCACGATGCTGACTTCCGTTGCGAACGCGCTCTCGAGTTGCCGCTGGACGCCGATGGCCTTGTCGTTGTTACGCGACACCAGCACCAGGTGGGCTCCTCCGCGCGCCAACCGCCACGCGGCCGAGAGCCCCACACCGGATGTCGCACCGGTGATCACACACGTTTGCCCATCCAGCCGCGCATCGGTCGTCCTCTGGGGTTTTCGCGCGTTGGCGATGAACTGGAGCTCCTCAGGAAGCCTCACAGGATCTCTCCTAGCCAAAGTACCTGCGCATG
>CAYOBT010000361.1:0-3339 GCA_964402205.1 uncultured Anaerolineales bacterium | reverse complement strand
CACTTGCGCAACGGTGCCGACGATCTGTTCCGACGAGGGAACGGGCAGACCCTAACCGAGTACGGCCCTATCCTGCTCTTGATCGGCATTTTCATGATTGTTGCGTTGGGGCTTTTGTCCGACGAGATCTTGGCCCTGTGGAACGAGATCACCAGTAGGTTCATAGGTGCCGGTTCCTAGGGGCATCTCGCGTTTTCTCTGTTCACATCCGCACCCTTTTCATTCCTGCGCCGGGGGAGGCCGAGAGCATGAAACGCTCACGGAGCCAGCGCTCAAGAGGCAGCAATCTTATCGAGGCGGCCCTGGTCATCCCACTGCTGATCCTTTTGCTGATCGGCGTGGCGGATCTGGGGCGCGCTTTCCAAGTGCATATCACGCTGTTGAACGCCGCTCGCGAGGGCGCCCGCTATGCCGTCCGCGACAGCAACCCTAGCGCCATCGCCCAGCGCGTGGTGGCAGAGGCAGCGCTCAGCCACGTCGCCCTCGATCCAGGCATGGTGAGCATCGTCCATGCGGGGGCGGGCAACCCGGTTGAAGTGCGCGTGGCATACCCTTATAATCTGTTTGTTGGCCATTACATCGGCCTTGGCGCCCTCACCATTCGGGCGCAGGCCACGTTTCGGGCCAGCGGGGGAGGTCCCTGATGGGGCGCTCACACATTCCCAGGCATAGACAACGCGGGCAGGAGCTGGTGGAGTTTGCACTGATCCTGCCGCTTTTGCTGTTGCTCATGGTTGGCATCTTTGAGTTCGGCTATGTGGTCTTTGCCTACAACACTCTCTCCAACGCCGTGCGCGAGGGCGCGCGGCTGGGCTCGGTGAACCCCGATGATGCCGCCATCCTGGAGCGCGCGAGGAACCTGACCACCGGCCTCGACCAGACGCAGATCGCGTCGAACACGGAAGGGGCCCCGTGGACGGTAGTCATCACCGAGACGCGCGTTAGCGTCGAGGTGGCATACGAGCACGATCTGATGACTGGCTTCATCTTCCAGCCGTTCGGGTTTGGCAACACCATCACGCTCCGGGCGGCATCTTCCATGGGCATCGAATAGGGAGGCGCTCTCGCCCTAGGCCAAGTGTGCGACATCCGAATACGCGACCGCTGACTCCTTTCTTGGAGGCTCCCCCATGAACCTGAACAAGCAAAGAGGTGCGGCCTTGGTGGTGGTTGCCCTCAGCATGATCGTGCTGACGGGCATGCTACTTCTCGCGGTGGACGTGGGCGCGGCCTATGCCGTGCGCCGCCGCCTCCAGAACGCCGCCGACGCCGGGGCATTGGCAGGGACGTCGGTCCTGGCGCGCGGCGGCACCGACGCCCAGATCTGGGCCGAGATCAACGAGTACGTCGGCCTGAACGACGCCACGGGCTTTACCGCGTGGTACACGCCCGGCGGCGAGCCGGTCGGCAACGGGACGGTGCCCTCAGACGCCACCGGCGTCCGTGTCACCGCCACGGGCCCGATGCCGAGCTTTTTCCGCAAGCCGTTTTTACGTATGATAGGCAGTGCGGATGCAGAGCATGACATCGATGCCGAGAGCGTGGCCGGCAGCGCGTTCAAGCCGCTGGACATCATCTTGGTGATGGACGTGTCGGGCAGCATGGATGACGATCGCTATCCCGACATGAACCCAATGTCCGATGCCAAAGTCGCCGCCAAGGCGTTCGTGGACCTGAACAACCCAATGGTGAGCCGCATAGGGCTGGTATCCTATTCGGATGACTTTGACCTGGAGCATGCGCTAACCAGCAACTTTTCCGCGGTCAAGTCGTCCATCGATGGCCTCGTGGCCGATGGCTGCACCTGCTCCGAGGGCGGCCTCTATGCGGCGCGCAAAGAGCTGGTGCTCAACGGGCGCGAGGACGCGGCGCCGATCATCGTCTTTCTCACGGACGGCTGGCCGAACGTGCGCTTGGCAGGATCGGGCTGGAGCAAGTACGTTCACTGGTGTTGGAGCTATCCGTGCTACTACTACTACTGGTATACCTATTATTATCGGTGCAGGTGGGACTATCGCTGTCCGTACAATGACTGCCCGGTGGCACGGGATTATGTGCGGTCCGAGGCCCAACGAATCGCCGACGAATCGATCGTCATCTATGCCATATCCTTGGGGACGGGTCAGGCGATGATGCAAGAGATCGCCGATATGACGGGCGGGCAGGCGTTCCACGCGCCAACCCCCAGCGACCTGCAGGCGATCTACGAGCAGATCTTTGATTTGATCCAGCTACGTATCACCGAATAGCCGTACGTTACAGCAGTGGTGGCGCGCCCGAGCGGGCCACCCCAGTCGGAGGGCCAAACGATGGGGCGTCTGCGAGGTTGTCTTTGGCTGACGGCGGGGCTGATTGTGGCCCTCTTGGCGGGATTCGTGGCCTATGTGGCGCTCAACCGCGCCGCAACCCAGGTCCCCGAAGAGGCGCCCGAGACGCGCCAAGTTGAGGTGGTGGTGGCCGCTCAGGCTGTGTCGGTGAGGGCGCAGCTTACCGAGGCGGACGTCCGCGTGGTGGAGATGCCGGCCGCCAGCGTACCGCCCGGCGCGGTGGCATCGACCGAAGATGCCATCGGCATGGTCACCATGGTGGACCTCTACCCCGAGGAGATCATCCTCTCGCAACGATTGGTGGACCCCGACCTGACGGCGGAGGATGGACGTCGCGCCATCATCCTGGCCGACGAGCAGGTCCTGATGGCCTTGCCCTCGGATGACTTGCTCACCAGCGTCAAGATGCTGCGACCTGGGGATCAGATCGACATTCTGTTCTCACTTGATCTGCCGGCAGCGCCCACGGCGGGTGGCACGACGGGAGCCGTCGAGGAAACGGGCTACTACTATGGCACGGCCGAGGAAAAGCAAGCCACCTTTGATGCCCTAGAGAACGTGGTGATCGCGGGCATCACCACCACGGCCGCCGAGCCGGGCGAGGTTGGTGAACCGACGGCTGTCCTGGTAGCTGTCAGCGCCCAGGACGCTCTGACTCTCAAGTACCTCATCGACGCCGGCGGCATCCTCGACTTTGTCCTGCGCGCGCCTGGTGTCGACGACCTGTTCGACCCCGACCCCGTGGATATCGACTTTGTGATGAACCGATACCGGATTACCCGCTAGCCAAGCGCAAGCGTGACGCCTTGGATGGAGCTAGGAGCATGGCATGCCGTGCTCCTGGCTGGACCCCGATCGTTGCCCGGCGAGCCGGACTGACGGAAGCACGTGACCGCACCTGGAGGTTGGATGGAGCCGATTGGCGGAGAGCCGCTACGAGTTCTCCTAGTTAGCAGCGATGAGCGTACCCGCGACGAGGTCGCCGAGGCCCTAACGGCGGGCACCTCCGATC
>CAYOBT010000360.1:0-3379 GCA_964402205.1 uncultured Anaerolineales bacterium | reverse complement strand
GGCCGCGTCGCCCTGGCCCTGCCGATGGCCTAGGATGAGGACCGTGTGATCGCCAAGCCTGCGCCAGAGCGGCCAGCCCCGCAGGCAGCGCTCGATGGGCTGCAGCGCGCGATGCAGTCTGGGCCACCGTCGGTAGAGGCTCGCGGCATAGGGTGGCGGCAGCAACAAGGGCAGCGCCATCATCCTTTCCACATAGAACGACGGCATTGCCCTGCGCAGTTGGCCCACAGCCAGGTATCGCGTGGGGACAGAGACCTGGACGCCATCGCGACCCGCTACAGGCGCAGCGTGCCAGCCACCGCGCAGCCGACGAAACGCGCGGCCAAGGCGTCCGTGCGCCAGGTACCAGGCTATCTCAAAGAGACAGGTGCGCCCCATCACCGACAGCACAACCTTGCCCCCGGGGCGCACCAGTCGATCCAGTGCTTTGCCGACGGCGTGGAGATCGGGCTCGCAGTTGAGGGCGCCAAAGCTCGCATAGGCCCCATCAAAAGGCGCGTCGATCGCTAGGCTTGCCAGGTGAGCCGCGGCTATCGCCACGGCGCCCACGCGGCCCTCGACCCCCGCCGCGACCGCCTTGGCGCGAGTCTGGTCTACCATGCCTGGCGAGATGTCCGTCGCTAGCACCGTCCGCCCCTCGCGCGCCAAGGCGACGGCCTCGTCGCCCGTGCCGCAGCCGATCTCCAGCAGACGGCTGCCTGGCGGGAAGGTGGCGCGGAGCAGCGCGAGGCTTTCCTGGCGCATCCAACGCATGGCGGCGTTGCCGCCCTGATCGCCCATGCCAAGGTAAGCAGCATCGTAATCCGGCGCGATGCGATCGAACGCGGCCGCCACCTGTGCCCGATCCCAGGGAAAAGTCATCGCCCCGCCTCCGATGCCACCAGTCGCGGGTATGCCCCCAACAAGACCCCAAGGTGCACCGCCATCCACCAACTCGAGAAAAAGTAGGGATAGTTGTCGAGCAGCGATACTACGGCAACGGCGACAAGGCTCGCCGCCCACCCAGCCACGTGCGCTGCGGCTGGCCGGCGATGAGCGCGGCACGCTACGGCGACAGGAAGCGCCAGCACGAGCCAGAGCCAGATCAGCCCGCCGGCAATCCCCATCTCGGCGGCGGCGAGCAGGGGCACGTTGTGCACCGGCTGAAAGGCCGGGAATTCGCGACCCGTCGCCTCGGCCCAGGCCCACAGGGCCTCCACATAATAGCCCGTGCCCACGCCCAGCCACGGGCGCTGTTGGATGAGCATCCACGCCTGACCGATATCGCGCCATCGCTCCTGGAGCGAGTTCCGTTCCAACGTCGAGCTGAGACTCCACAAACGCGCGGCGAACAGCTCGCCAAAGCCGAGCCCTAGCACGAGGCCCACGAGTCCGAGCCCGAAAAGCGCCCAGCCCAGGATGCGTCCCCGCCAGTTGATCCTCTGCCAAATCCTGGTGGCCAAGGCCAGGTAGATCAGCCCTGTCACGAATCCCAGCCATGCCGACCGGGAGAAGCTCGCCATCAAGGCTCCCCCGGCCAAGGCGACAGCAACGAGCAAGGGCCAACGACGCGTTGGGGCGCCAAGCCACGCTCCCGTGCACACCAGCATGCCAAGAGCCAGGTAGCCGCCCAGGACGTTGGGATGTGCCGTCAGACCGTAGGCGCGGAGCCACCGTCGGTCCGCCAGTTGGACGACGCTCACGCCTCGGACGGCTGGATCCAAAGCCAACTCGCCGAAAAGCGCGAGCCCGAGCGAACCCTGCCGCGCAAACTGTGCCAGGGCCACCGCGCCTTGGGCCACGAGGATCACTGCCAGCGTCGCCCATGTCCAGCCTGGCGACCAGATCAGCGCTGCGTACGCATACGTGCCCCAGAAGGCCAGCAGCCCTAGGCTGGTCACCAGCAACACGTCGGCTCGGTGCACAGGCCACGAGCGGAAAAGCGCTAGCAGCCCAAAGGCCAGCGTCGGCCCCAGTGGGACCAGTATCTCGCGCTTGAGCAGGGGCACGCCTCTCGACAGAGCCAAGGCAAGGATCCCACTCACGGCCGCCAAGGCCGGCAGCAAGGCTGCCGGCCCCACGCTGTACGCCTGCCCGGCTAGCCGAAGGACGCCAAGGCTCGGCCCGGCGAAAAGGCCCTGCGTCCACCATGGCGACAACGAGGCGATGATCCACGCCCCCGCAAAGGCAAGACGGCTCGCCAAAAGCAGCCTGCGACGCCAGACGTCGCGAGAGCCACCGCCCAGAGGAGCATCGCTGTGAATCATGGGCATGTCTCCCACAACCGGGAGAAGCTCAGCTCATCGGCGAGCGCCTCAAGCTCGACGCGCCGCCCTGAGACCCGCCACAGATAGAGCGTCGGGACGGCGTCGCCCTCGCCCAGGGGCACCGTCACGGGCATCGACACGTCGTCAAAGGCATCGCCAAGCGCCGCCTCGACGCAGGACGGAGCGATATAGTCCAGGCTGGCCACGCCCCTGAAGCCCGTCGGCGGCCCCCAGATCCGATACTGTCCCCACGGCGTATAGCTGACCTCCTCGGTGTAGAAGGCGAGCTGGCCGGCGAGGCCGTGGTCGATGGTGAGATATGGGCCAGAGCCGGGCCGGACGGCCGCCAGCGCCCGTGCCGCAGCGACCTCGGTCCGTATGGCCTCCACGCCGTCGCTCGCCAACGTCGCCCCATGCCCATGCAACGCCAGGACCGTGCCGACCCCATAGGTAGCCACGCAGGATAACAAGACTGCGGCCGCAGCCCCGGGCAGTCGACGTCGGCTCGACCAGCGCGCCAACACCCTATCGACGGTGTGCCCTGCCAATAGCAGCATCAGAGCGAGGCCAGGCAGGAGATTGCGCGGGCTATCGGCGGGGCTGAGGATCACCGGCACCGCTAGGCATGCCCCGATGAGCATCGGCAGCCACGCGTTGCGGTCGAAAAGCGCGAACGGAGCCAACGCAGCCGCCACAGCCATGGGCCATGTGAGATAGCGCACGGCATGAGCCAGGTTCCGCGCTACCCGCCAATGGATGCCCGCAGAAGCTGCTCCCCCAGGGGACGCGCTCCCCAGGTGGGCGAGCTGCCAGGCAAAGGACGCCCAGCCATGGGTGGCGTTCCACCAGAGCACAGGCAGCAGCCCCATCGCTCCCATCGCTACGCCGACCCAGAACCATCGTCTGCGTAGCAGGTGGCGGCCCCAGCACGAGATCGCGACGCCAAGCCCCAGGGCATGGAGATAGGCCGTGTACTTGACGTTGAAAAGCAGCGCCAGGCTGAGACCCCAAGCCACGCACCAACCCCGACGCTCCCCTGACGGGGACGACCCCTGCTCTGCCCCGGGCATGTCCGGGCGCCACGGCAGTCGCATGAACAGAGCAAGGTTGGTCAGCATCAGCGCCAGATGGGG
>CAYOBT010000359.1:0-3379 GCA_964402205.1 uncultured Anaerolineales bacterium | reverse complement strand
GGCATCCAACCCCGACCACTGGACTCAGGCCATCAGGGTCCGCCGGCCGTCGAAGTACGCATTCCGCTCCGGGCCCAAGGGCACCTACAACCGGTGGACGTTCGGCCCATGGCTGCACGGCACCGGCAAGCAGATCCGCGATGAGCAGATGGAGAAGTGGAAGGAAACCCACGACGCCAAGGCACGCCCCTGGCGCAAGACCTACCGGGAGAACTGAAATGGCACCGGAAACCCTGCCCCCGTCAACGGAAGTGATCGAGCCCCCGCCGGCCGAGCCCACCGACTACGAACCCGAGAAGGAGTCCGACGAGTGACGCCGAAGATCGGACCATCCACCGTTGCAATGCTCACCGGGGCGCTCGTCGTCATGGTGGCGTTCATCGACACATGGATCGAGGGCAGCCCATCCCTCACGCTTGCCGCCATCAGTGCGGCGCTCACGGCCGCTTTGGGCGTTCTGCGGTCGTGGCAGTCCGTGGAATCTGACAAGGGGAAGGCATCATCAGATTCGGACGAGCAGCAGTAGCAGCGGCAGTCCTGGGCGGTCTGGCCGTGGTGGGGACCATCGAGGCCAATGCCGCGCCGTGCGAGAAGCACCAGGGCAAGGCCAAGACCGCGTGCGTCAAGCAGCTGAAGCGTGATCGCATGGACTGGCCCCCGCGCCCGAAGGCGTGGGAGATCAAGCGCCGGATCGGATGGCACTGGCGCAAGGCCGAGCGGGTCGCGTACTGCGAAACCGCCGGCAACTGGCAGCACTACCCCAATGGCCGCTTCATCGGCGGACTTGGCATGTTCAGGTCCACCTACGGCATCGGGCAGGCCGTGACCGGATACCGCTGGCCCCATCAGGGGGCCACGAAGGCCGAACAGATCGCCGTGGGCTACGTCGTGGCCAAGCGGTTCGGATGGCGTGCCTGGGGCTGCGGGTCGGCATGACCCTGCTGGGCATCACACTCATCGCGTGCGGGTGCGCGTGGTGGTGGGCGTCCAGGCAGTGACGTACAGTAAGCCCATCGCGTGAGAAGGGAGACTCATGAGCGATGAGAAAGACCCGGACCCTGCTGCGCAGGAGTGGTCCGAGGAAATGGCAATGGAGCAGGCCCGCGTGGAGCGGGCCTTTGGCCGTTCCCTGTTCGACTTGTACGAGCAGGAGGACTGACCGTGAATCACAAGGGGAGAACTGTGCAGATCAACAGTGCGGCGCAAATGCGCCAAGCAATCATCGACCTCGCAGAGCGGGTGCAGCAGCTGGAAGAGCTGCAGGCCATGGACGCCGAGCTCGCCGGGGCCGAAACGCAAATGAAGTTGCAGGACACGAGCGTTGAGGCAGATGCTGCATCACTGGCGTATGTAGAGCAGATCGAGGAATTGGTGATCGCGCGCATTCATTCGTGGGACACCGCCGAGCGCACATTTGACGGGCGTTGGCGCGCCCCGCTGGACGCATCAGCGGTGGCAAAGTGGAAGCAGATCAGAACCGACACGAGCGTGATCAACGCCCTGATCAACGATCCGACTGTCTGGACACGCTTGCGCTGGTTCCACGCAAAGCCACCAAAGGCTCACAACGGTAGGGACACATCACGCACGAGGCAATGGGTGGAGGTTTTGCCGTCATGACTACGCCAAACCCGCCAATGCCCGCAGACCCGGATGGTGAAACCCAGCCGCCGGCACGCGACCCACTGGATCAGCCGCTGCGCGATCTGCTGGATGAGTGGTTCAGCCCGCCGGCCGAGCTCATCGGTCAGCTGCCAGGGCGCGGGGGCAGTCCCCCGCTTGACTTCCTCAACCATGCGTTCGTCACTAAGGCACTGATCGAGTGCGATCCGTGCTGGTCGTGGGAGCCCATGAGCTACGACGCCGACGGGCTGCCCTTCATGCTGGAAGATAAGAACGGAAACCCGCAGGCGATGTGGATCTGGCTCACTGTGCATGGTGTCCGCCGCCCGGGGTTCGGCGCGTGCGACCGCCCAGGCACGCCGGATTCCGTGAAGGCCATCGTGTCTGATGCCATCACCAACGCCGGCATGAGGTTCGGCATCGCCCTCAGTCTGTGGACCGGGAAGCACGGCCAAGACGCCGAGAAGGGTGACAAGCCACGAAAGCCCGCGACGGCCCGTAAAACGGCTGTGAGCGCGTCAGAGGCACCATCAGAGCCAACGGAGGGGGGCCGCGCTGCCTATGACCGGCTGGTCAAGGAGTTCGGAAAAGAAAACGTCGATGGCGCGCTGGCCACGTTCAGCATCGCCAAGTTCAGTGAGATAACCCCTCAGAAGGAAGGCATCCTGCGCGCGTCGCTCAACAGCCGCGCCCAGGTGGTCGAAGCCCAGAAGATGATCAGCGATGCATTCCCCGACAAGTGAAGCGGCGTTCCAGTCGCAGGTGGTGGAGCTCGCACGGCTCCACGGCTGGCTGGTACAGCACACGCGGCCGGCGAAGGTCGGGGACCGTTGGCTCACGCCCATCATGGGGCAGCCCGGGTTTCCGGATCTTGTGCTGGCGCATCACCGGCGGGGCGTCCTCATGGTGGAGCTGAAAACCGAGAAGGGCAGGCTGAGCCCAGCCCAGCGGCTGTGGCGCGACACGCTCATCGACGCCGGCGCGCAGTGGCATCTGTGGCGACCGAGTGACCTGCCGACCATCGCCAAGGTTCTGGGGGCGCTGTGATTATCCACGGACCAACGCCGAACCGCGACTTCACGATCGTGAGCAACAGCGTGATCAGGGACGACGCGATCAGCTACCGCGCACGCGGCCTGCTCATCTTCCTGCTCAGCCAGCCACCGGACTGGAACACATCATCAGCGCGCCTGGCACTGCAGTCAGGCGAGGGCAGGGACGCCGTGAGGACAACCCTGCGCGAGCTGGTGAACGCCGGCTACCTGCAGCTGCACAAGCATCAGGGAAAGGGTGGGCGCTGGGAAGCGGAGTGGATCGTGGTGGCCGAGCCCTGGTCATTCCCCAAGGCTGTGGATAACCCTGTGGATAACTCACTGACCGGGGCCTGAAAAACCGACGCCGGTTGGCCCGGCCGTATAAGAAGGACTATACGACCAAGGACTAAAAGAATGGGCAACGCGCGCAAAGACCTAAAGACTCGCGGCTACCAAGCCAAGCGTCGTGCGTTCCTCGCAGCGTGGGATGGTCCGTGCCACTGGTGCAAGAGAGCCAGGGCAGTGGAGGTCGATCATGTGATCCCAGTAGCCGCCGGCATAGACCCAACGGATCAGGACAACTGGGTGGGCAGCTGCCAACGATGCAACACACGGCGAGGGGCCGAACACCTTGCCAAGACGCGAGCAGCGCGCGTCAAGGCCCGGACACAAGCAGTGAAGGAAAGTGCGCCGGCGTTTTTTGAACACGAAGCGACGCCGAC
>CAYOBT010000358.1:0-3380 GCA_964402205.1 uncultured Anaerolineales bacterium | reverse complement strand
ACGACGAGGCTGGCATAGTATACCGGCTCTACGATCATGTCGGCGGGCATGTGACGCCACTGGTAGAGACGGCGCCGCAAGATCCGCTCGTGTGCACGGCAAAACGAGTCCTCGCACTGCAGGGTGAGCTCGTCGTTGACGTTCATCTCGTGCCACGGGATCTCGTTGATCCACACCATCGGCCGCCCCGGCTCTAGATCGTTGATGCGGCGCCAGCCCTCGGCGCGCTCCTGGTGTATGGGCAGCGTCGCGACTTCGGCCTGCTCGGCAGCCAAGCGCCTCAGGATGTCGCGGTCATGCGGGCTATCGTCCACGGTGTCTGCTCCTTCATCTTGGTCGGCTTGACGTGGGCCCAAGCATAGCGGCTAGCGCCCCCGCTCGCAAGGCCTGCGGACGGCCAGACTCCGCGCCGCACACGGCGTCTGGGCGAGGGGAGACGGGCCGACCGCAAGCGTCTCTGCCTTGGGGAGGGGGTTGCCGCCAAGGCGTTCGCCCGTGCGAGGCAAGCCCCGCGCGGGCTTGCCCAGGATGCCCTTCTCCTCGATACTTGCCGCAACATCTCGACGTCGCTCAGGCAGCGACGCACACAGAGGAGCCTGCCCATGAAGATCGTGGACATCGAGACGATTCGCTTCCGCACCCGCTCTCGCGGTTATCCCACGCGCTGGGGCTATTACACATGGGGCGAGGAGCACGACGCTACTGCCGCCATCACCAAGCTGACCACCGACGACGGCGCCGTCGGCTACAATCTGGGCGGCCATCCAGACGTGATGGAGCACGTCGTCAAGCCGTTGCTCGTCGGCGAGAACCCCCTCGACCGCGAAAAGCTCTGGCATTGGCTGGAGCAGCATCCCGGCATCAACGAGCACACGGCGGGATTCGTGGACTGCCTCCTCTGGGACCTATACGGACGCATGGTGCGACTTCCCGTGCACAAATGCCTGGGTGGCTGCCGCGATCGCGTGAAGGCCTATGCCAGCACCTGGCCCAATATGGGCAAAGTTGAGGATTATGTCGAGTTTGCGCTGGCCTGCAAGGCCCAAGGCTACAAGGCCCTGAAGGTCCACGCGTATATCCACTTTGACCCGTACACATGGGAGCCGGGCCCTCAGCTCCCTGGCTTCCCAGAAGCAGACGTCGAGATCTGCCGGGCCGTGCGCGACGCCATCGGCGACGACATGGTGCTGATGCTCGATCCGTTTGGCGTGTACACCTACCAGCAGTCCGTCTGGGTCGGCCATCAGCTCGAGGAGCTGGGGTTCTACTGGCTAGAGCATCCCATGATCGAGACGCGCGTGGAGGCCTACCGACGCCTCTGCCGCGAGCTAGACATCGCCATCTGCTCGCCCGAGCACGCCCCGGGCGGCATCTACACGCGAGCCGAGTGGGTGCTCCAGGGGGCCTCGGACATGTGCCGAGTGGACGTGGGCTATGGCGGCATCACCGGCTGCTACAAGCTCGCCATGCTTTGCCAAGCCTATGGGATCCAGTGCGAGATGCACGGCGGCCATTGGACCAACTCGCACATCCTTGGCGCCACGCCTGCATCGACCTGCGAGTACTTTGAGCGGGGCTTGCTCCGACCCGAGCTCGACTATGAGACGCCACCGCCCTACTTGAAGGCCATCCCCGATCCCCTAGACGACGATGGCAACGTGATCCTGCCGACCACGCCGGGCCTGGGGATGGAGTTCGTCTGGGACTATATCGAGGACAATCGCGTCGCGTGAAGCGGTAGGGCACGCGCGGTAGGAACCGTCTGCGGCGCCGCGGATGGCAAACCCCCGCGCCGCGGATGCCCCCCATCCCCTCCCCCGCGACAGACGCGTGAGAGGGGCGAAACGGGGCCGGCCGGGCGAACACCAGCGCGTCGGAACGCGCACGGATTGGCCCCTACCACTTGTGAGAGAGAGGCACGCATAGGAGGCCCCCATGCCCAATCGTCCCAACATCCTCATCCTGTTTACCGACGACCAGCGAGCGGGTACCATCGGCGCTCTGGGCAACCCCGCCATTCGGACGCCGCACATGGACGGCCTCGTGCGGCGGGGCACCGCCTTTACCCAGGCGTACATCATGGGTGGGAGCTGCCCCGCGGTTTGCATGCCCAGCCGCGCCATGCTGATGACGGGACGCACGCTCTTTGGGCTCAAGTCCCAGGGGCAAGCCATCCCCCAAGAGCACGTGCTGCTAGGCGAGCATCTCCAGCGCCAGGGATATGCCACCTGGGGCACCGGCAAGTGGCACAACGGCCCCGCGTCGTACGCCCGTAGTTTTGGCGCAGGCGCCGAGATTTTTTTCGGGGGCATGGACGACCACTGGAACGTTCCGGCCTGCGACTATGATCCCAGCGGGCGCTACGAGGCACGCCCCATGGTGCGCGACGCCTTTCGCTCGAACGCCGTCACCCAGCGCCGCTGCGATCACATCCGGCCCGGCGTCCACTCGAGCGAGCTCTTTGCCGGCGCCGCCATCGGCTTTCTTCAGGACTATCAGGGCGACGCGCCGTTCTTTGCCTACGTGTCGTTCATGGCGCCGCACGACCCGCGTACGATGCCGCGGCAGTACCTGGAGATGTACGCCCCAGAGGATGTCGTCCTTCCGCCCAACGCCTTCCCGGCTCACCCGTTCGACAATGGCGAGCTGGTCGTCCGCGATGAGCTCCTAGCGGCGAGGCCGCGCGTGCCGAGCGAGATTCGCCGGCATCTGGCCGAGTACTATGCCATGATCAGCCACCTGGATGCGCAGATTGGCCGCATTCTGACAGCGCTGGACGAGACGGGCCACGCCAAAGACACGATCGTCATCCTGGCGGGCGACAACGGCTTGGCCCTGGGGCAACACGGCCTGATGGGCAAGCAGAACCTGTATGACCACAGCATCCACGTGCCCCTATTGATGGCTGGTCCGGGCGTGCCAGCAGGAGAGATGCGCGAGACCCCGTGCTACTTGCTCGATATCTACCCCACGCTCTGTGATCTGGCAGGCCTGGCGGTGCCGTCGACAGTGCAAGGCAAGAGCCTGGCGTCCGCGCTGCGCGATCCGTCTGCCAGGCCAAGACAGGCTCTCTTCTTTGCGTACCGGGACTATCAGCGCGCCGTGCAGACCGAGACGCACAAGCTGATCGTTTACGCCGTAGACGGCGCGAGTCGCGAGCAGGTTTTCGAGCGCGCGTCGGATCCGTGGGAGCTGCACAACCTAGCGGACCTGCCGTCAGGTGCCGACACAAGGGCGCAGCTCACAACAGCGCTGCTCCAAGCTCGGGCAGAGTACAAGGACCACAGCCCCGCCTTCTGGGGCACGTACGGCGTCTAGCCCCGCCGAGGGCCCAGCATGCCGTGCCCCTACCAGAGAAAGGAGGCCCCACGCCGAGAAAG
>CAYOBT010000357.1:0-3385 GCA_964402205.1 uncultured Anaerolineales bacterium | reverse complement strand
TTCGCCGATGAACGCACGCCCTCTATCTCACACGTCTACCAGGTCTACAGCTGGAACTGGTCGACTATGGAGCGGGGCGGCCTCATCTGGGACTGGGAGGTCACGCTGCTGGGGGCAGCCACCAGCCCGGGCGAGATCATTCACGTGCCTCGATCTGGATACCAGGTTGGGGTTGATAGTGGCGGCTCTTATGCCGTCATGGTGCTTTACGCGACCAACTCCAGCATCACGCTCAAGTTCACGCGCGAGGATAATGTGGTGCACGGATACACGCTGCATCTCGATGGCTTGTCCGTGGACCCGGCTCTCGTATCCCTCTACCAGAGTTGCGATGCCGGCGGGCGCAGCTCTCTGCCCGCCTTGCGAGAGCGTCAGCCGTTCGCTCGTGCCGGTGGCAGCGAGCTGCGGGTCGCCATTCGTGACTGTGGGCAGTTCATGGATCCTCGCTCGCGGAAGGACTGGTGGTACGGGCGCTAGCATCCCCGCTTGCTCGGCAACGATTCTCCGTTCCTTGCCGCATCGTTTCTTCTCTGTAGATCCTCCTTGCGCGCATCCGTCTAGCTGGTGTGAAAGTGGCTGCCAGCCCTAGACAACCGGAAGGTGCTATGGTATCCTCAAGGGTGATTAGCTGTGTCTGGGCTTCTGGCATTCGTCGCCAGCGCTGCCCGCGTGGGAACGTATTGCTCCATCCAAGGGGGTCTGGTGCGCTTTGAGTGCGCACGCTACTTGGCCGTTCTGGGTCTTCTGGCGGTATGCGGCGTTGGCTGCGAATACGAGACGGGCGTGCCATCGACTGTCGTGGTTGCGTCAACCTCCGCCGCCTCACCCGTGACGGCAACACTGCCCGCGAGCGCCACGCGTACATCAGCGACGACCACTGATCCGACGCTCGCCGTGACAGCCACGTCGGATGAGCGAGCAGAAACCGTCGCGTCTCTCGAAGCCATCGCGGCTGAGCCCACGCCGACGATCTCTGGCACCATCGGGACGCTGGCCATACCGGCGCTGGATCGTGTGGTACCTATCGTCTCTGTGGGTTGGCGCGTAGACGAGATCGACGGAGCGCAACTGGCTGTGTGGGAGACGGTCAACGATGCTGCTGGGCACCATCGTGGCTCTTCGCCCTTGGGTGGCGAAGGCCATTGTGTCCTCAGTGGGCATAGCAATCCCGATTCGGGCGGGGTCTTTGCGGGGATTTGGGACTTGCAGCCGGGCGACACCATCGATGTCCGCGGAGGCGATGGCCAAGTGTACCCCTATGTGGTAAACTCGGTCGAGAAGGTGCAGGAGACGGGCGCTAGTCTCGAGGAGAGATTGGCTCACGCTGAGGTGATGGAGCCGACGGATGATGCGCGGCTTACGCTCATCACCTGCTGGCCCGACTGGGCCTACACGCATCGTGTGGTTGTTGTAGCGCGGCGGTTGGACACGGAGTAGCTCTGCGGGCTTGCTCTTTGACGAGCCGCTTTGGTTGTGTGATCACGCAAGCTCTGTGGGAGGCTGTGATGAAAGAGGCGCAGGATCGGATCAGAAGCAGCGGTCGTTTCCGATTGCTGTTGCCACTCGCGCTCGCGGTGATCGGTATGGCTCTGGTCACGCTGGCGGTGGCCGCGGAGCCTGCTTGGAACGCGCCTGGGGGCGTTTCCCCGCGCGGCACCATCCCCGAGCCGGCGGACCGTACCATCTCTGGCCTTGTGTATCACGACTTGGATGGCGACGGCGAGTACGATGATGGCTCCGAGCCAGGCATCGGTGGCGTTACCGTCACTCTGCAGCCGGGCGGCGAGACATGGGTCACCAACGAGGTGACCGATGCTTCTGGACCAAAGGGCGGCTACTGGTTTGGCGGCATCCAGCCGGGCGAGGAATACACTGTCACCTGTTCGCCCGTGCCGGGCTATGTGAGCACCAGCCCCTCCCAGGTGACAGGTGTGACGCTGACCAATGACGGGACGGTGCCGGGCGAAGGCCCAGCCATCCTGCACTTTGGCAAGGCGCTGACCTCCACGGTTGCTACGCTGGAGGTGCATCTCGCGCTGCAGGGCCGTCCTGCCCGCCCGAATGGCAGCTGGTCGGTGCCGGTAACGTATACCATCGGCGGCGTATACACGAACTCGGTTGCTACGTCCGACATCTGGGGCCGATTTGAGGTGGCGAACGTCGTACAGGGTCTCCGCGACGTGGCCATCAAGAACCCGCATACGCTCTCGACGTTGATCACCGATGTGCAGATCGTGGCTCCTACCACGGTGCTGACGGTGACGCTGTATGAGGGCGATGCCAACAACGACGATATGGTCGGCTCTGCAGATGTGGCCGTGCTGAAAGATGGCTACTGGCAGGCCTCGGGGGAGACTTTCTTTGAGCCCGGCGCCGACTTTAACGAGGATGACTATGCCGACGCGAAGGATGCCTCGTTGCTGGGAGCGAATTTCTTCTCGAGTGGCCCCATGCCTGGGGCGGGACCCTTGGCACAAACGCCGGCCTTGCGCTTCTCCGCTTCGTCGACAGCCATAGACGTGGGCGATATTGTCACCGTGACGGTGGCTATCGAGACGGGCGGGACCGCGGTGCAGGCCGCTGATCTGTTCGTGCGCTATGATCCGCGCTTCCTTCAGGTGGTCGACGAGACGGGCGCACAGACGACTGCCGTTATCCCCGTGACCGACACACTGGGCATTGTGCTGAAGAACCAGGTGGACCTAGGCGATGGCGTGATCTCCTACGCTGCGCTCAGCACGACGGACTATACACCGGGCACCTATGTAAACGTCATGCGCATCCGGTTCCGCGCCATGCGTCCCACCACCGCGCAGGGGACGCTGCTGGAGTTCCTAGACAATCCTGGCACGCGCCGCATCACTCTACTCTGCGTTGATGGCTATGATGTGCTCCAGAACCGCTACGATGAGGCGATCACCATCGATGGCACGACCATGTGGTTCAGCTACATCGCGCGGGATGACTAGGCCATGAGGCCCGATTCCCGCGCCTCGCGCGCCGCCGATTCCCATCGTGCGGCGCGCGCAGGCTTGCTAGGCCTGCTCATCGCGGGGCTGCTGCTGAGTGGCGCCGCTGCCGTGATGGCAGAGGGCGAGCCGCCCCCGTTGCGCTTGCCGTTGGTGGCGCGCAACGCGGAGCCAGCCTATCCCGTCAACCGGGTGGGCGTGGGATTCCTCCACCATGGCGAGTTGGCTGACTATCCATTGGACCGACTGCCCTTTGGCTGGTACTCGGACTATAGCTACGATGCCGCACCGGAGCGTCCCTCCGGCGTTGCGTATGTCCAGCTCTTGCCGGTGGGTCAGTACGCCTATCCCCCTGACTGGGATATGGTCGAAGCCGCCGTGTTGGCAAATCCTGGCGCGGTGTGGATCATCGGCAA
>CAYOBT010000356.1:0-3388 GCA_964402205.1 uncultured Anaerolineales bacterium | reverse complement strand
CGCCCGGGGCAACAACCTGCCCTGCGTGGCGGGTTGCGAGGACATCAACGTTGATCCTGAGGCACGCATGTTCAGTGTGGATAGCCGCGAGGTCAAAGAGGGGGATCTGATCTCCATCGATGGCACCACCGGTGAGGTGTTCGTGGGCGCCGTGCCAACCGTAGATGTGGACTTTGCCAAGGAGCAGGAGCTAGCCGCTCTGCTTCGCTGGGCAGACGAGATCCGAACGTTGGGAATCTATACCAACGCTGACTATCCTCGCGATGCAGAGCGGGCGCGCTCGCTCGGCGCCGAGGGCATCGGCCTTTGCCGCACAGAGCACATGTTCTTTGAGGAAGAGCGACGTCCCAGCGTTGTGAACATGATCCTGGCTCAGGATGAAGAGGAACGGCAAAAGCATCTGGACAAGCTGCTCCCGTTCCAGCGCGAGGACTTTGAGGGCATTTTCGCGGCCATGGACGGCCTGCCAGTGATCATCCGCTTGCTGGATGCTCCCATGCACGAGTTCCTGCCCAGTCGCGAAAGCCTGATCGAAGAGGTCACGCGACTACGCTGCCTGGGCAATGACCCGGAGGAGCTAGAAGAGCGATCCAAGCTGTTGGACGTGGTCGTTGGCATGAGCGAGATCAATCCTATGATGGGCCTGCGCGGTTGCCGTGCTGGGCTTATGAAGAAGGGATTGACCGAGATGCAGGTGCGCGCCATCTTTGAGGCTGGCTGTCGCCAGGCCAAGAAAGGCGTAGACGTGCACGTCGAGATCATGATCCCGCTCGTATCGCATGTGAACGAGCTCAAGAACCAGCGCGAGTCGCTCGAGGCCGTGGCCAAGGAGGTCATGCGCGAGGAAGGCGTGGAGCTGGACTACAAGTTTGGCACCATGATTGAGACCCCGCGCGCGGCGCTCACCTCAGGCGAGCTGGCCGAGTATGCCGAGTTCTTTAGCTTTGGCACCAATGACCTGACCCAGATGACCTTTGGCTACTCGCGCGATGACGCCGAGGGTAAGTTCCTGCTCGACTATGTGGAGCGTAAGATCCTGCCGGCCAACCCGTTCCAGACGCTGGACCAGGACGGTGTGGGCAAGCTCGTGGCGATGACCGTCGAGAATGGCAAAGAGGTCCGGCCGGATATCGAGCTGGGCATCTGTGGCGAGCATGGCGGTGACCCCGAGTCCGTCGGGTTCTTCCACCGCGTCGGGTTGAACTATGTGAGCTGCTCTCCCTTCCGCGTGCCCGTTGCCCGCATCGCGGCAGCGCAGGCCGCTCTGAAGGACAAGTAGCCTTCTCACAATCCACTTGATAGCGACGCCGGAGTCTGGTCCACAGGGACCGGGCTCCGGCGAGTCGTTTTTTGCTTATGCGGCGTTGACAATGGCCTGGGGCGCCGCTATCCTTTCTCTACTCGGGAGAAGAGGGTATGTTGCGATGCCTGCTGGTGCTCGCATGATGAGAGCCCTGCGCGCGTTGCCGCTAGCACTGTTGCTGGCGCTCGCGGCCATCGGCGGGCGCCTACACGAAACCCCAGCCGCCGCCGACGATCCGGCTCTCTCGTTGGATATGGCCGCATCGCCTTCTCAAGTCGATGGCGGCGATCAGGTGCTCTACAGGTTGGCAGTCACGAACAGCGCTGCCAGCGACGCTAGTTCCCCTCGCATCGAGCTGACGCTGCCTGACGGTTTCGAGTACGTCCCTGGCTCTGCGACGCTGGCGTACGATGGTGCTGCGGCGCCGCTGTCGGACCCCACAGCAAGCGGCCAGACGCTGACCTGGACGCTTGCTAGTTTGCCGGGCGCGCGCACCGAGAGCCCCTTTGGTATGCACACCTTTGTGCAGGATGCTTGGTCCGATACGGCCTATCAACTTGATCGGGTGCGCGAGCTGATGGGGCCGGGCGCGTTCGTCAAGCAGCTGTTCTATCGGATAACGCCGGCTACCTCGGGACCAGAGGCCTCGTGGGTTGGCTTTGTGAATGGGTGCTACGATCGTGGGCTCGTGCCCGTGATTCGGCTGGCGGGCACCTATGATGGCGCTGCAGGCCACTGGGTACGGCCGATTCCCCCATACGATGACATGGCGCAGGCCTTTCGGCGGGTTGTGGCTGGGCTCCCTAGGCGAGACGGGCATCTGCTCTACGTGGAAATCTGGAACGAACCCAACCTGGATCTGGAATGGGGTGGGCAGGCCAATCCCACCGAGTACGCACAGTTCCTCGTGGCGGCGTCGGCGGCTATCCGGTCGCTGGGCGACGCACGGATCGTTGTGATGAACGGGGGGCTCTCGCCGGGCGTCGCGTACAGCGCGGGTGGGGGCTACGATTGGTTAGGGTTCATTGACGGCATGGCTGCCGTCCCGGGGGCCCTCGAGGCCTTTGATGTGTGGTCGTCGCATGCCTACCCGGGCAACCGCCCTCCAGAGCAGAACCTGCACGCTGGCAACATCACAGGTTACCATGAGCTAACCGTCGACGCCTTCCGGCTCGAACTCGAGCGGTTGGCACTACACGGGCGGCCTGGGGTCGATGTGCTCATCACAGAGACGGGGTATGCACTCGGCGCTTGCGACTTTTGCACGATCTATGGCCTGCCCCAGATCGGGGAGGCGAATCGGGCAGACTACATGGTGCGAGCGTACAGCGATTGGTGGAAGAGCTGGCCCGAGTTGCGCGGCGTGTGCCCCTTCCAGCTTCTGGACCCTAACGGAGCTTGGGACGAATGGGATTGGATTGGCCACCAGCAGTATGACGCTGTACGTGCGATGGACAAGAGCGTGACGCCGGCGGCTCGTGTGCTGACCTTGACCTTCCGCGCGACGACGCCCGCGACTAGCGGAACGTTCTCATGCGATGCCTCGGTGTCGACCGGCAATATCGGTAGCGTATCCCTCGCTGACGTGGCTCCCGTGACGGTCACCGTGCAGCCTACGCCTACGCCGGTGCCTCCTGGCCAGTGCAGCGAACTGATCGACGACGGAGGCTTTGAAGGGGGCGCCTGGCAGATCCTGAGCACGGCCTACGAGGCGCGCTACACCATGGCACCGGTTAGGAACGGGGAGCAGGCGCTCCAGGCAGGTATCCTTGACGAACCGCCGGTGGTCAGCTACTCGTCCGCGCAACAGACGGTGACGTTGCCGCAGATGGACCAAGGGATCACCCTCAGATTCTGGTATTGGCCTCTCGCCGAGCTCCCGACCGCCGGATTGCAGTACGTGGTCCTGCTCGATAGCGAGGGGCAGGCCATCGACTATTTGATGTGGCAGCGCAGCAATGCGCAAGCATGGACGCTTGCCGAGCATGACCTGAGCGCCTACGCGGGTCAGACGTTGACGCTTCGGTTTGGGGCCCACAACAGCCAGGCCAATGTGGATGAGGGACTGTCAACGGCCTTGGTGGT
>CAYOBT010000355.1:0-3406 GCA_964402205.1 uncultured Anaerolineales bacterium | reverse complement strand
CTTGCGTTGCCAGGATGGCGGCACCATGCTGGCGCGGGTGTTGGTGCGTCCCACGGTGGATGGCGAAGGCCGCAAGACGGGCGTCATCGCCGCCGTGTCCGATGTCACCGAGCAGCGGCGCCTGGAAGAGCAGATGCGGCGTGTGTCGCGGATGGAGGCGGTGGGGCGGCTGGCCGCCGGCGTCGCCCACGATTTCAACAGCATCTTGCAGGTGATCAATGGCACCGCCGAGTTGCTGCTGCTGGACGCCACTGAAGAGCATCCCTGGCGCGACGACGTCAGCCAGATGCTGCGCGCCGGTCGCGAGGGGGCCGCGCTGACGTCGCAACTGCGCACCCTCAGCCGCGAGCAGGACGTGGACTTGCACCCGGTGCACCTGGGCAGGGTGGTTCATGAGCGGGAGGATCTGCTGCGGAGGCTGCTGCCCGAGAGCATCACGCTGCGCGTGGATCGCGCCGGCGACGTGCCGATGGTGATTGGCGACGCCGTCCAGCTCGGGCAGGTGCTGATGAACCTGGTGGCCAACGCCCGCGACGCCATGCCCGACGGCGGCTTGGTGACGGTGCGCACCTTTGCTTGCGACGTGGAGCGGTCGACGGCGACGGTCTTTGGTGAGATGCTCCCCGGTCGCTATGCCTGTTTGGAGGTGGTGGATACCGGCGTCGGCATCGCCGAGGAGGTGCAAGGCCGCATCTTTGAGCCGTTCTTTACCACCAAGGATGCCGACCAGGGCACGGGGCTGGGGCTCTCGCAGGTGTATGGCATCGTGCAGGCGCTGGGGGGCCACCTGGTGTTTGGGAGCTCGCCTGGACACGGCACCAGGTTCTGCGTGTACCTGCCCGAGGCCGACGAGGCCACGTTGGAGCCCAGGCCGTCAGCGTTCCCTGGCCGCCAGGCACCGGTGGCCGGCCACGAGACCATCCTCATCGTGGAGGATGATCCCGGCGTGCGGGGGTTGGCGTCGCGGGTGCTTTCGCGGCTGGGATACCGCGTGTTGACGGCCGCGGGTCGGCGAGGGGCGCTGGCGTTGGCGCGCGAGCACGCCGGCCAGGTCGATCTGCTCCTGGCGGACGTGATCATGCCCGAGGCCAATGGCCCCGCCGTTGCGCGCGAGATGGCATCCGAGCAGCCGGGGTTGCGCGTGCTGTTCATGTCGGGCTACAATCCGCAGGTACTGCGGCGGACGTTGCGGGGCGGGCCCAAGGCGGCGTTGGTGCGCAAGCCTTTCACCGCCGAGCAGTTGAGCCAGGCCGTGCGCGCCGCTCTGGACGCGCCGGATGACGAGGAGGCTTGAGGATGCGCGTGGCAGTGACGGGCGGAGCGGGCGCCATCGGGCGCTACGTGATGCGTGCGTTGGACGAGGCCGGGCACGAGCCGGTGGGCGTGGACCGCGTGGCGCCCACGGGGAGCGTCGCGGCCTATCCCTTTGTGGCGTTCGACCTGACCGACGGGGCCGCGGCTCGGGAGGCGTTGGCGGGGTTCGAGGCGGTGGTGCATCTGGCGGCCATCCCCAACCCGCAGAACGACCCCGCTGAGCGGGTGATGGCCGTCAACACCAGCCTCACCCTCAACGTGCTAGAGGCGGCGCGGGCCAACGGCATCCGACGGGTGGTGTACGGCTGCAGCGAGTCCGCCACGGGTTGGGGCATCCACGAGGTGGAGCTCCGCCCGGCCTACCTGCCGCTGGATGAGGCGCATCCCGTGTGCCCCCACGAGACGTATAGCCTGAGCAAGTATTTCGGCGAGGAGATGCTGGCCAACTATTGCCGGGCCTATGGGCTGGAGGGCATCTCGCTGCGTTATGCGTGGGTGTGGACGGCTCGCGACGACGCGGCGGTGCGCCAGATCGTGGCGCGGGCGCGCGAGGGCGTCGTCGCCGACAAGCCGTGGCTCGGGGCCTATATCGCGCCGCACGACGTGGCGCAGGGTTGCGCCTTGGCGGTGGGCTATGCCTTCCCATCGGAGCAGCACCCGGCGTTCGAGGCGTTCTTCCTCACGGCGCGTGACACCTATCTGCCGATCCCAACGCTCGAGGCAGCGGCGCGGCATTGGGACCCGCTGCCCGAGATCCGCGACAAGGCGCTCTTTGCCGAGAATCCGTACGCCTCGGCGTTTGCCATTCGCAAGGCAGAGCGGCTGCTGGGCTATCGGCCGACGCACCGCTGGCAGGATTACGAGGCGTGGGAGCGGCTGTAGGGCGGGCAGCATCCTGAGCGACGACGCATCGCTCCCCGACGGGGCGACCCCACGGCGACGCACGTCGCCCTGGCGCCGCCCCGTTCGCTTGTGGTAGAATGGGCGTCGTCGAGGCCGCCAGATGGCGTCGCCCCGATCGTAGCATGGCAGCAGCACATCGTTCCCTGAAACGAGGTTTCCATGTCCAATACTTGGATTGCCCTTGGCTTGACCCTCTTTGCGGGCGGCGCCACGGGCATCGGCAGCGTCATCGCCTTTGCGACCAAGCGCACCGAGTATCGGTTCCTCTCGGTGGCCACGGGCTTTTCGGCGGGCGTGATGCTCTACGTATCCTTTGTGGAGATCTTTGCCAAAGGCGCCGAGGCCTGGTCATGCGCTATGGCGAGTATTGGGGGCACTGGGTCAACGCGCTTTCGTTCTTTGCGGGGATTCTGCTCATTGGCCTGATCGACAACCTGATCCCGGCGGCCGAGAACCCGCACGCCGTCCACGGCGAGGCTGAGAGTGAGGCGTTGCACAGCGACACGACGCCGATTCCAGCATATGGGGCGGCAGTCGCGGCCACCCAGTCCGCGACCAGCGATGCGAACGAGGATATCGAGAACCCCGAGCTGATGCGGATGGGGCTGTTCACGGCGCTTGCCATCGGCATCCACAACTTTCCCGAGGGGTTGGCGACGTTCCTGGCAGCGCTGCAGGATCCCAAGCTGGGCGCGGCCATCGCCGTGGCCGTCGCGCTGCACAACATCCCCGAGGGGGTCAGCGTGTCGGTGCCGATCTTTTATGCCACGGGGGATCGCAAGCGGGCGTTCATCTACTCGGCACTGAGCGGGCTCGCGGAGCCCATCGGGGCGGCCGTCGCCTATGTGGCTTTGCGGTTTTTCTTGGGGGGCACGACGGGTGTCATCCCGCCGCAGGTCATGGGGATGCTGTTTGGCGGCGTCGCGGGAATTATGGTGTATATCAGTTTGGACGAGCTGTTGCCGACCAGCCGCGCCTATGGCAAGGGGCACGACAGCCTGTTCGGGCTGGTGGCGGGCATGGGCGTGATGGCGCTCAGCTTGCTCTTGCTGTAGGGGGGAAGCGGACCGCGCACGGATTCGCCCGTCTGATGGAGGTGTTCGGGTAGCGCAACCCCCGCCCCTGCGAGCCGGCGATGCCATGTCGCCGGTAGGGGCGAATCTGTGCGCATTCCGATGCGCCAGTGTTC